>VBCY01000051.1 GCA_005882995.1 Betaproteobacteria bacterium | reverse complement strand
ATGGACGAGCCGTTCAGCGCTCTCGACGTGCTCACTGCGGAGAGCCTGCGCGGCGAAGTGGTCGAGCTGTGGCGCCGCTCCGGGCACGCCGGCCTCAAGAGCATCTTTCTGGTCACCCACAATATCGTCGAGGCCGTCTTCGTCGCCACCCGCATTGTCATTATCTCGTCGCACCCGGGCCGCGTCCGCAACGTCATTCCCAATCCGCTGCCCTATCCGCGCGATGTCAATTCCAAGTCATTCGCCGCCATGGTCGATCAGGTGCACGCCGCAATCACGGCGTTGGTACTGCCGGACGAACCAGCGGAAGAAATCGCGGCACGTGCGACTGGCGCAGGCATGGAACGGCCAGGGGAGGCCCTCGCCGGTGTACCCGGGCCAGCGGCACCTCCGACTCCTGCCCGTGTCGAGCCAATCCCCAACGTGCCGGTGGAAACCATCGTCGGCCTGCTTGAGATCATCGAGGATGCGCAGGAGACGATCAACGTATTCGACTTGAGTGCACGGATCGGCAAGGAGTTCGGTGAGACCATCGCCACGGTGAAGGCCGCCGAGATGCTGGACCTGGTCGACACGCCCAAGGACGACGTGCTAATGACGCAGTTCGGCTGGTATTTCCTTGCGGCGCCGGGTCCTGCGCGAAAGACGCTTTTCCGGCAGGCCATCATGAAGCTGCGCCTGTTCCAGATGCTCACCACGCGTTTGGCGGAGGCGCCCGATGGCCGGATCGATGCCGACGGCGTTCTGGAAGAGCTCGGGACGCTCCTGCCCTACGATCAGCCCGCGAAGCTCCTCCAGACGCTAATTGCCTGGGGGCGCTACGCCGAGCTGATCGACTTCGACCAGGACGCGAACGTCGTCCATCTTCACGAGGCGAGCGAGAGTGACGATGAGGACGAGGCGCCTTCACGGTGATCGAGCTCCGGCGCCGTTGAAGGGCGGCAGCGAAACCAATGAACCCGGTCGGCGAGCTGCTGGCTGTTGACGACGTTCGTTTGGATCTGGACGTGTCGGCCAGAGCGCAGTTGCTCGAACAGGTCGCCGCCCTGCTCGCCCGGCGGCCCGCGATTGCGGGAATGTGCAGTAACGCCACCTCCGACCGCATTCACGGGTTCAAATCTCTATTTTTGTCCCGAGCTCGATGACCTGCCCCGCCGGGATGTTGAAGTAATCTCCGGCGGTGCGCGCGTGGCGCCCCATTGCCGCGAACAATCGTTCGCGCCACATTGCCATGCCGGCACCCGGAGTCGGGACAATGGTCGCTCGGCTCAGCAGGAACCAGGTCTGCAGCGGGTCCAATGGGAGGCCATGCTCTTCGCAGTGGAACAGCGCCTGCGATACGTCCGGGCGGTCCATGAAACCGAAATAAATGATCACCCGATAAAAGTCATGACGCAGCGGCTCGACCTTAACGCGCTCCTTCGCTGTTACCCATGGAATATCGCGGAAAACGACGGTGAGCAGCACGACCCGCTCGTGCAATACCTTGTTGCATGCGAAGTTGCGCAATAGCGGGCGTGGCACCGCATCCGCGTTGCCCGCCATGAACATCGCAGTTCCCGGGACACGCGTGACCGGAAGCCGAGCAAGTGAATCAAGAAACGAGCTGATCGGCGTGCCGCTTCCCTTCTGCGCCGCCATAGCGAGTTGCCTGCCACGATGCCACGTCGTCATTACCGTGAAAACGATAGCTCCGAGCGCAAGAGGGAACCAGCCGCCTTCGGCGACCTTTAGCAGGCTCGACGAGAAAAAGGCGGTATCGATGAAGATGAAAAAAGCAGTGGCGGCAATGCTGAGGAAAAGACTGTAGTGCCACGCGAAGCGAATGACAAAGAAGGTAAGGATCGTCGTGACCAGCATGGTGCCGGTCACCGCTACGCCATAGGCCGAGGCGAGCCGCGTCGAGGAGCCGAAGCCGATGATCGCGATGATAATCACGAAAAGAAGGACCCAATTGGCGCCACGAATGTAGATCTGACCGATCTGTCTTGACGAGGTCTGCGTGACGTCCATCCGCGGCAGGTAGTCAAGCTGGATGGCTTGCTTGGTCAGCGAATAGGTGCCTGAGATGGTTGCCTGAGAAGCGATGACCGTCGCAGCAGTCGCCAACGCCACCATCGGATAGAGCGCCCAGTCGGGTGCTAAAAGATAGAACGGGTTGTCGAGCGTCTTGGGATTGCTGATCAGCAATGCGCCTTGCCCGAAGTAGTTCAGAACCAGTGCCGGAAAGACGAGGCCGAACCACGCAATGCGAATCGGCGCCTTGCCGAAATGCCCCATGTCCGCATAAAGCGCCTCCGCGCCGGTAAATGCGAGCAGTACTGCACCGAGCACGACGAACGAGGAATAGCCGTGTTCAGTAACGAAGCCGATTGCATGTAGCGGATCGAACGCCCACAGCACTTCCGGGGCACTGGCGATGCCACGGATGCCGAGCGCGGCGAGCGCCAGGAACCAGACAAGCGCAACAGGCCCAAACAGCGCGCCCACGAGTGAAGTGCCCCGGCGCTGCACCGCGAACAGACCAATCACCACGCCGACCGCGATGGGCACCACATAGGGCTTGAAGGCCGCAGTTCCCACTGCGAGGCCTTCAACCGCCGAAAGGACCGAGATCGCTGGAGTCAGCACCGCATCGCCATAGAACAGTGACGCGCCGAAGACGCCCAACACCATGATCGGAGCGACCCAGCGCGGGTGATCCTTCACCGCCGAGGACGCGAGCGCCAGCAACGCCATGATGCCGCCTTCGCCTTTGTTGGAGGCGCGCATGATAAGGATCACGTACTTGAGCGACACGACGATCATCAGCGCCCAGAAGATCGCCGACAATCCACCGAGCACGTTCTCGGTGTTGAGCGCAATCCCGTGGTCGGGATTGAATGTCTCCTTCGCCGCATAAAGGGGGCTGGTCCCGATATCGCCGTAGACGACGCCCAGTGCGGCAATGGTCAGGCCAGCAAGAGGTTTCTTGAGATGTGGGCTATAGTTTGCCATGTCGGCTCCGACGCAAGACAGAGTGCGGCGCCCACCCGGCTTCGGGAACGGCGCCGTGCTGCCGGATACCCGTCACGAATGATCTCACCATCCACCCGCAACCGAGTAGCGACCCATGCCGACCTCAGAAATTCTCTCCGACGAAGCGGTTTCGAGACTTCCTCCCATGCTGTTCGGCAAGATCCGATGGAGCAAAGGCCTGGGTGCCCCTGTTGGAAATCCGTGTAGCGGATTCACAATTTTGGTCGAAGAGCATACGGTATCCCAGTTTCGCATGGGTGCGGACGGTCCCGAAGTGATTCCGGGAACTGGCATTTGGAAGGTGGCGATTGATTCAGCTCCCTGCTGGACTGCTCTCGACGAGGGCGACATGCGTGTGGTCAGATTCAGCGTCCCCGACGTCCATCTGAATGGATTTCCGGACGGAAAATACCGTGTCGCGCCGAAGCTGACGGGCAATTGGGGCGCTTCGCGGCTACAGATGATGCTCGGATTCAGGCGAATTGAACCGATCGCGTTCTATGTTTCACTCACCAAAGAGCAGCATATCGTCTCGGTGGACTTCGAGGTCGTTCAACACGCTTGGCGTCCCACGCTCTTTTGATGGAAGCCTGCGGCACACTATTGAGCGTTTCCTAACTGCGTATCAACTCAACGGAGGAGTACGGCCGTGGCACATATCATCGGCGGCATCGCCGCTTCGCACACGCCGACGATCGGCTTCGCTTACGACCGCAACAAGCGCGACGACCCGGTTTGGGCGCCAATCTTCGAGAACTTCGCCCCGCTGGCCGCCTGGCTCGCGGAGAAGCGTCCCGACGTCATGGTGATGATCTACAACGACCACGTCACCTCGTTCTTCTTCGATCACTACTCGGCGTTCGCGCTGGGAGTGGGGCCTGAGTGGTCTGTCGCCGATGAAGGCGGCGGTGCGCGCGATCTGCCGCCGGTGAAGGGGCATCCGCAGCTCGCATCGCACATCGGCCACTCGCTGATGGCCGACGAGTTCGACATGTCGTTCTTTCAGCACCGGGCGCTGGACCATGGCTGCTTCTCGCCGCTCTCGGTGCTTTGCCCGCACGAGCCGGAATGGCCTGTAAGCATCGTGCCGCTGCAGATGGGCGTGCTGCAGTTTCCGATTCCCACCTCTCGCCGCTTCTATAAGCTCGGACAGGCGCTGCGTCGCGCCATCGAAAGCTACCCGGAGGATCTGCGCGTCGCAATCGTCGGCACGGGTGGGCTATCTCACCAGGTACACGGCGAGCGTGCAGGCTTCAACAATCCCGACTGGGACGCGCGCTTTCTTGATCTGTTCGAACGCGATCCGGAGTAGCTCGCGGCGATGACCATCGCCGAATACGCCGAGCTGGGCGGGTTCGAAGGCGCCGAAGTCGTCATGTGGCTGACCATGCGCGGTGCGCTATCGGCGAACGTCGTGTGCAAGCACCGCAGCTATTACCTGCCCTCGATGACCGGCATCGCGACCGCGATCTACGAAGGCACGGACGCGCCCAACCCGGCCATCATCGAGCGCCAGCGACGTCACTTGGCAAGCGAGCTCTCCGGCGTCGAACGACTCGAAGGCACGTACCCGTTCACACTCGAGCGCAGCGTAAAGGCGTTCCGCATCAACGACTACCTGCACCGGATGGTTGAGCCTAGCCATCGAGAGGCGTTCCTTGCCGATCCGGAAGCAAGTTTCGAGGCGGCAGGGTTGACCGAAAAAGAGCGAGATCTCATTCGTCGGCGCGACTGGCGTGGCCTGATGCACTACGGCGTCATCTTCTTCATGCTCGAGAAGCTTGGTGCCGTTACCGGCGTGTCGAATCTCCACATCTACGCCGCGATGCGTGGCGAGACGCTCGAAGCCTTCCAGCGCACCCGCAATGCTCCAGGGGCGCTGTACTCGGTAGCGGGCAAAGGGGCCGGAAATCTCGCCTGGGACCCGCAGACCGGCGGCGCAACCCACAGCTGAAATACGGCTTCGTGAACTCAATAAAATGATCGTCGATATCCACGGCCATTACACCACCGCGCCCAAGCCGCTCGAGACATGGCGCAATCGCCAGATCGCCGGCATCACGAATCCGGCGGAGATGCCCAAGGCATCCGAGCTCCGTATCAGTGATGACGAGCACCTCACCATCTTTAGCCCCCGCGCGAGCTTCATGGCGCATCACATCGGGGACTTCCAGGTCTCGAGCACGTGGGCTGCGACCTGCAACGAGCTGTGCTACCGGGTGAGTCGGCTGTTTCCGGACCATTTCATCCCGGCCGCGATGTTGCCGCAGAGTCCCGGCGTCGATCCGGCGACGTGCGTTCCGGAACTCGTGAAGTGTGTCGAGGAGTTCGGGAATGTGGCGATCAACCTCAATCCCGACCCGTCCGGAGGACACTGGAATTCCCCGCCGCTTTCCGATCGCCACTGGTACGCGATCTACGAGAAGATGGTCGAGTACGACATCCCGGCGATGATCCACGTGAGCACGAGCTGCAACCCGTGCTTCCACACCACGGGGGCGCACTACCTCAACGCCGACACGACCGCCTTCATGCAGTGTCTCACCTCGGACCTGTTCAAGGATTTCCCGACGCTGCGCTTCGTGATCCCACACGGCGGCGGCGCGGTGCCGTATCACTGGGGCCGTTTCCGCGGCCTGGCGCAGGAGATGAAGAAGCCGTTGTTGAAGGACCATCTGCTCAACAACGTCTTCTTCGACACCTGCGTCTATCACCAGCCCGGCATCGACCTGCTCACGCGCGTGATCCCCGCGGACAATATCCTGTTTGCGAGCGAAATGATCGGCGCGGTGCGAGGGCTAGATCCGGAGACGGGCCACTCCTACGACGACACCAGGCGCTACATCGAGGCTGCGCACATCGATCCGGAGCAGCGCCACAAGATCTACGAACTCAATGCAAGGCGTGTCTACCCGCGACTCGATGTGGCACTGAAAATGAAGGGATGTTGAGCATGTACGAACTCGGAGTCGTCTACCGCAACATCCGGCGCGCCGACGGCGATGTTGCTGCCAGGCTCGGCGCTTTCGGCAGCGCGACCGTGCACGAAGCGATGGGACGGACGGGTTTGATGAAACCGTACATGCGCCCGATCTATGCGGGCGCGCGAGCGTCCGGGACTGCAGTGACGGTCCTGCTGCAGCCCGGCGACAATTGGATGTTGCACGTCGTGGCCGAGCAAATCCGCGCCGGCGACATCGTCGTTGCCGCTGTGACGGCCGATTGCAATGACGGCTATTTCGGTGATCTGCTGGCGACGAGCTTCAAGGCGCGCGGCGCGCTGGCGCTCGTCATCGATGCCGGCGTGCGCGACGTACGCGTGCTGACCGAAATGAAGTTCCCGGTATGGAGCAAGGCGATCTCCGCCAAGGGCACGGTCAAGGCGACGCTGGGCGCGGTGAACATTCCCGTCGTGTGCTCCGGAGCGCTGGTCACGCCCGGCGATATCATTGTGGCCGACGACGACGGCGTGGTCGTTGTTCCAGCCAGCCTCGCTCAGAAGACGCTGGAGACTGCGGCCACGCGCGAAGCCAATGAAGGCTCGGAGCGCGAAAAGCTCGCCGCCGGAGTGCTCGGCCTCGACATGTACAACATGCGCGAGCCGCTGCAAAAGGCCGGATTGAAATACATCGATTGACGAGCTACGCGGAATGACCGTCGACCCGGGCACGCCGGAGGTCATCACGGGCATCTCCTCGATGGCGATGCGTCACGTGCTGGCTGAGTTGGACGCTGCTTATGAGCAACGGTCAGGGCAACCGGTCGCCATCGTTTCGGTGGGTGGCGTTGATGCGGCCCGCCGCGTCGCCGATGATGAAGCGTTCGACTTCGTGGTACTGGCAACCGACGCGATCGACAGGCTGGCCGCCGGTGGCCATGTCGACCCCGGAAGTCGAACCGGCCTCGCGCGTTCCGGCGTGGCGATGGCGGTAGCCGCCGGTGCGACGCGACCCGACGTGTCTAGCGAGTCGACGATTCGGGATGCCGTGCTGCGCGCCCGCAGCATCGGCTATTCGACGGGTCCGAGCGGTGCGCACCTGGTCCGCGTGTTCGAGCGCTGGGGGATTGCGGACGCCATTGCGCCGCGCATCGTGCAAGCGCCGCCCGGCGTTCCGGTCGGCGCACTCGTGGCACGCGGCGATGTCGAGCTCGGCTTCCAACAGTTGAGTGAGTTGATCCATCTGCCCGGCATCGGCGTGATCGGCTCGCTTCCGCCCGAGATCCAACTCGTGACGACATTCTCGGCTGCGGTTTGCAACGCATCCACCCGCCGCGAAGCCGCGAAGCTGTTGCTTTCCTTCCTCGCCTCATCGGCCGCCGATTCGGCGAAGCGCCGTCATGGCATGGAGCCGGCATGAGCCGGCGCGTGACACGGGGTGCCCGCATCCGAGAGAGAATTCGGCTCAAATCGTTGCAGTTACATCCCATCAACCATTCAGCTACCGGAGGGTCGTCATTCCATGCGCTCCATTGCACGCATTTCCATCTTCCTCGTAAGCCTGGCACTGGCGCAGCCGCTGCTTGCTCAGACGCAATCGGTCAAGATCGTCGGACTGGTTGAGCTGTCAGGTACCGGCGCCACGTCGGGCACCAATTTCAACGACGGCGTCAAGCTCGCGGTGAAAGAGATCAACGCTTCTGGCGGCATCCTTGGGCACAAGGTTGAGTATACGGCGAGCGATACGCAGTCGCAGCCGCAGGTCGCCAAGGCACTGGCGGTCAAGGCCACGGACGACGGCGCCTACGTCGTCATGGGGCCGGTGTTCTCGGGCTCCATCCTCGTGAGCATGGCGGAGACGAAACGCGCAGGTGTTCCGAACTTCACCGGTGGCGAAGCGGCAGCTATTACCCAGCAGGGCAACCCGTACATCTTCCGCACGTCCTTCACGCAGACCACTGCCATGCCAAAGGTCGCGCGCTATCTGAAGGACAACCTGAAGGCAAAGACAGTCTCGATCATCTACACCAACAATGACTTCGGTAAGGGTGGGCGCGACGTGTTCATGAAGGCCCTCGAGCCGCAGGGCATCAAGGTCGTGGCGGACATCTCCACTGACCCCGGTCAGCTCGATTTCTCCGGAGCGGTGCTGAAGGCGAAGCAGGCTAACGCCGACGCGTTGTTCGTCTACACCAACGAGGAGGAAGCGGCGCGCGCGCTGCGCGAGCTACGCAAGCAGGGCTACGACAAGCCGATCGTCGGCGAGACCGTGCTCACCAGCCAGAAGGTAATCGAGCTCGCTGGCGATGCCGCGAACGGTGCGGTCGCGCATGTCGGCCTGACCGCTGACGCGCCAGATCCCGGCATCCGGGCGTTCGCCGCCAAATTCCAGAAGGAATACAACTACAAGCCCGACCACAACGGTCTGAAGGGCTACACCGGGATGTACACCGTCAAGGCGGTCACCGAGAAGGTCGGCAAGTTCGATCCAAAGGCCTTTGCCGATGCCATGCACGGCATCAAACTGTCCGCGAAGGACTACCCGGGTATTCTGATGGACGTTAGCTTTGACAAGAACGGCGATCTCGATCGCGAAAGTTTCATGACGAAGGTCGTGAATGGCAAGCAGGAAGTCGTCAGCGTGCTGCCGGCGGCTGCAAATTAGGGGATGGAAGACTAGGCGATGGCAGACCAAAACACCTTCGGCATTGCGGGTCTTCTGGGTTGGCCGGTGGCGCACTCGCGCTCGCCGGTCATTCACAACCATTGGCTCGCCCACTACGGTATTGCCGGGCGCTATGTGCTGTTTCCTGTGCCGCCGGAGAAGCTCGAGGCGGCGGTACGCGGCATCGCGACGCTCGGCCTGCGCGGCTGCAACGTCACCACGCCGCACAAGCAGGCGATTTTTCCGCTAGTCGACCGGGTCGACGAGCTCGCGCGCAAAATCGGTGCGATCAACACGGTGGTCGTCGAGAAGGATGGAACGCTCATCGGATTCAACAACGACGGCAACGGCTTCATCCAGAGCCTGCGTGATGCCGATCCGAAGTGGCGTCCCGACAGCGGACCAATCGTCGTGCTGGGCGCGGGCGGCGCGGCCCGTGCGGTGGTGGCAAGCCTCGCGGCACAAGGTGCAAAGGAGATTCGCGTTGCCAATCGCACGCTCGACAAGGCGCAGGAAATCGCCGATGCCGTCGGTCCGGTGGTGAAGGTGCTGCCATGGAAGCAGCGCGAGGAGGCACTCGAGGACATCGCGCTTCTCGCCAATGCGACGAGTCTTGGCATGGCCGGCAAGCCGCCGCTCGATATCTCGCTCGATCGCCTTCCCAAGCGCGCGCTTGTCGGCGACCTCATCTACATCCCGCCGGAGACGCCGCTGCTTGCGGCGGCACGCCTGCACGGAAACATCACCGTCAATGGCCTCGGCTTACTGCTCAATCAGGCGCGCCCCGCCTTCAATGCGTGGTTCGGCGTCATGCCGGAAATCACGCCCGCGCTTCGGCAAGCCATCGCGGCCACTTTCTAGGCGCTCGACCATGGACGCGCGAATCTTCGCGGAGCCGAAGATCGACTGCCACGTGCACGTGCTCGATCCCGCGCGCTTTCCCTACCGCGCGGACACCCATTACGCACCGATGGGCCAGGAGATTGGCACGCCGGCGCAGCTATCCCACGTGATGGACGCGTATGGGACGCGCCACGCACTTCTCGTCGGCCCGAACTCCGGCTATGGCCTCGACAACGCCTGTATGCTCGATACGATTGCGCGGGGCGCAGGACGTTACAAGGGTATCGCCGTAGTCGCAAACGACGCGACCCTGGACGAGTTGCAGGCGCTCAAGCGCAAGGGTGTCGTCGGCGTCGCCTGGAACGTTACACACTACGGCGTCGACTACTACCGCGAGGCGGGGCCGCTTCTGCAAAAGCTCGTGGCGCTCGATATGTTTGTCGACATCCAGGTCGAGCACGACCAACTCGTACACATGATGCCGCTCCTCATCGATCCAGGCTTGCGCATCGTTGTCGACCATTGCGGGCGTCCCACGGCGGATGCCGGGCTCGGGCAGCCGGGCTTTCGAGCGCTGCTCGAGCTGGGCGCAACGAAACGCGCATTCGTGAAGCTCTCGGGTCTCGTGAAGTTCTCGCGGGAGCCAGCACCCCACGAGGATACGTGGCCCTTTGTCACGGCGCTGGTCGAAGCTTTCACATCGGACCATTGCCTGTGGGCGTCCGACTGGCCGTACCTTCGCGCTCCGGTACGGGTCGACTACGGCGTGCTGCTTCAGCTCGCGCTCGCGCTTTTTCCCGATGCGTCCGACCGGCGCGCGCTTTTCTGGGACACGCCGCGCCGGCTGTTGGGCTTCGCGTCGTGATTCGCGAACGACCGTGAAAATCGATTTCGACGGCCTCCGTGGCTTTGTGCTGGTAGCCGAATTGGGCGGTTTCAGCAAGGCCGCGACTCAATTGCATGTCACCCAGACCGCGCTCACTCGTCGTATCCAGCGATTGGAAAGCTATCTCGACGTGCGATTGCTCGACCGCACGACGCGATCCGTGCATTTGACAGCAGTAGGACGAGAGTTCTTCCCTCAGGCTCGTCGATTGGTCGACGAGATGATGTCGGCGGCGACACGACTGCGAGATATGTCACGCCTGGGCAAAGGCAACATCACCGTGGCGAGCATTCCAACGATGGCGCATTATGCGTTGCCGGCGGTGATGCGCGAATATGCGATGAAATATCCCGGCAACAGGATGCGAATAATAGACTGCAGCGCCTCGGAGGTTGGTCCCGCCGTGCTTAGCGACCTTGCCGAGTTCGGCATCACTATTCAGCTCGAACGCCGTGCCGAGCTCGCTGAACAAGCGATTTTGCGCGAGCCGTTCATGTTCTTCTGCCGCGAGGAACATCCGTTTAGCTCGAAAACGGCAGTTTCCTGGAAGGAATTGTCTCAGACCGATCTCATCGTTGTGAGCCGATTGAGCGGCAACCGTGCACTTCTCGATCATCAGTTGGCACGTAAGCGCCTGAGTTTGACCGGCACCTACGAGGTGGACCATCTCTCCACAGCCATCGGACTCGTGTCCGCCGGCGTCGGCGCGGCGATCCTTCCCTTTTCGACGATCCAGGAAGGAACCAATCCAATGGTGCGGCGCATCCCGCTCGTGCGTCCGGTGATCAGCCGTACCATCGTGCTCGTTCGACGAAAGAATGGCTATTTATCGCCCGCAACCCAGATCTTCTACGACATGCTCGCCCGGCGGCTCGAAGCTACGGTGCGCAAAGTCACCGTAGCTCGATCTACGAAGCCGAGAGCAACCACTGCGAGCCATTGACCGGTTGCTAGTCGAACGATATCCAGGTTCCCGCAGGTGCAACTTGGTTGACGCCGGGCTTCGTCCAGTCGCACACGCCGCCCGGGAAGATCGACTGAAGCTGCGTCATCTGGGCGGTCGTGAACGTTACCGTGTAGTCGCTCGCGGTGACGGGCTTGAGCTGGCACTTGAGGACGTCATTCGTCAGCGGCTCGCCCGCCACCATGCGCGGCGTCGAGAATGCCGGGTACAGCTGGTTGCACGTAGTGTTGCCCGTATAGACCTGCGTCTCGGCGATCTTCACCGTGCCGTTGTTGGTAAAGCACGCGTCGACCAGGTCGGCCGGCTTGGCGTGCACGATCTTGTCGTGGATCGAGGAGCTCGACGTGTCGGCGAAAAGGCTCGTCAGCCACTGGTCCATCTGCGTCAGCGCGTGGCTGAGAACCGGGCTGGTGTCGCCGAAGAGTCCGGTCGTGCCGGCGCGTCCGTCTTCGATCATCATCACCTGGTTGTCGTAGTTCCCGTTCTCGCGCACCAGCCGCGCCCGCATCGTGAACGAATGGAAGCGGGCGTGGTCTTCGTTGCTCGACTGCGGCTGATCGACATAGCCACGGTAGTCGATGATCGGCGTGGCACGCAGGCCCAGGCCGCCGTTGGTAATGCGCCCGGACCGGTACGTCGCGAGGATCGCGCTCGGGTCGCCCTGACTGCGGGTGGCTACGAAGTTGCCGTTGTTGTCGTAGCCGCCGATCTTCTGGTTGATATCGAGGAACTGATCGACCGAGATCTTGCCGGCGTTCAGCGCGCCGAGCCCGTACTGCACCCCAACGTTGTCCAGCGGTCTGAGCGCATAGTTGGTCATGGGGTCGCGCCCGAACACGTTGACTGTGTGGTCGTAGACGTCGCAGCGGACGCCCTGCGGGTTCGTAACCTGGTCGAAGCGCGTGTTCGCGGGAATCGCAGCGTTGCAGGTGCCGCCTTGCGCCTTGATGCGCACGGCCAGCGCCGACAGCGTCGCCGGCGTCGTCGCTGTCGGATACCCGGTCACGGCGTTCTGCTGGTCCGCGGTCCACGTGAGCCCGGGGCCCTGCGCGTAGTGGTAGAACAGGTCGGCGTCGGTGAGGTTGAGGACGAAGGCGCCGAAGACTTCGGGGAAGCTGCAGCCGACGATGATGCCGTCGAGCAGGCCCGGGTAATCGTCGCTGATCGGATGCGCTTGCTCGGAACCGCCCGAGCAGCCGAACCCGATGGTGAACGCCGGCACGCCGAAGTTTTCGATGAAGCGCTCCTTCACCATCATGAGCGATTCCGCGGCGAGCAAGTCCTGGCAGTTGTTGCCGAACACGTTCAAGCTCGACGACGCGACCGCGTATCCTTGGCGCAGCATGAGGTCCTCGAGAATGCCGCCGTTGCCGATGCTTGAGCCTTGGATGTACCAGCCGCCAACACATCCGCCGCCGAGCGTGTAGACAAGGCGCCTGTTCCAGGCAGAAGGCGGCGTTTGCCAGGTCGGCGTCGCTTCCGCCGTGGGGTCATTCAGGACCGCCGTTTGATAGACCGCGCGATTGATCGTGCCCGTTTCGACGCGAACGATGTACGGCACTGTCTTGCCGAGGCTCGTCGTCGTGCTCACGATGTCGGCAGGATCGCCGCCACCGGGATTGAACGTCTTGAACGAGTTCGCGGTCGAGCGGTACACATAGTCGACGCGCGTCGCGATCGAGCAGTCCGCATCGAGCGCTGGGCCGAGCCGCTGTGTCGTGGAACCGGGCACGAGGACATTCTGCGTCATGCAGTAATACGGCGTTTCATGCGGACCCGACAACACGGGGCCGGTGATGGGATGATTGGTGACCGTGAGGCTTACGTCGCCGGCCGGCGCCTTGGTGCGAACGCGCAGCACGTTGTTGCCGACGTTCAATCCCGCCACGAGACCGATCCACGTGTTGGGGTCGGTGCCAGCACGGAACATGCCGGTGACGTCCTTGTCGTTCAGTGTGATCCACAGCGGCAGCAATTGACCCGCCGGGTAGTCGACCCTGACCAGCACGTCACCGCCGGTGACCAAATCGGCGCGGGTCGAAAGCGTGGTGATCGAAAGCGGCGCCGCCGACGCGGTATAGCCGAACAGCAAAGCAATTGCAAATACAACGAATCGAGCGACCAGCTTCATCGTTTCCTCCTAGCAAATCTCGACCCAGACAGCATCGATGCGAAATCGAATCGATGGCGATCGCACAGGCGAGCATTAAGAAATGTGACAGAAATCATTAGCCTTTGGCCGTCCTCGGCAATATTCGTGTGAGGATGTTACAACCCTTGCTGCCAACCCATTACGCACCCGCCGCCGCCGTCGCGGGCCAATTGCAAGCCAACGCTCATGATGCGATCCGGGTGCACGCAGACCCTGCTCCGCAATCGACTCGCTCCGCTCGCACCAAGGTCAATTCGATGGCGGAAGGACCGGCAACAGCGGGCTCACCCGCGCGACCGCGGCAGTCACCATCGCCGCTCCGTCCTCCACCAGCAGCGTCCTGTCCGCCATCATCTGCTTCACGGCAACGGCGTAGCGAAAGTTATAGTTGCCGATGCTTCCATAACGCTCTTCCACGGACAGCCGCGGATCGCCGGTCGCGAGGCGCTGCGCCCTGGTCACGGGGTACGGAATGTACTGACCTGTGAGCGCGCAATCCTCGTTGGCGGCAAACGGTGCACGGCGCAGGGCCCAGCCGGTGTAGGTCGCAATCGGCACCTGTACGTCCGGCGTGCGGATGCCCGAGATGCTATTGCCGTCGCTGTCGGTTTTCGGAACGAGGATGGTGTACTCCTCGCCGGGAATC
>VBCY01000050.1 GCA_005882995.1 Betaproteobacteria bacterium | reverse complement strand
CTTGTTGGCGATTGTTCGTCACGAACTGGGCCTTTCCTCGACCAAGAGTCGCTTTCCGGGCAAAGGCACCTGCGTCGCCATCTACTCTCGCGCAATCAACGCGCAAGCGCCGCTCGACGAGCTTCTCAAGAGCGTCTTCCCGTGGTGCGTGCCATGGGAAGGCGAGCTCAAGCGGCTGTTCGCAGCGTACACGGCGTCGAAGCAGAGTGAGAACGTTCTCGACTACGACGATCTGCTCCTGTACTGGGCCCACGCGATGGGCGAACCGGCGCTTGCTGCCGAAATGGGAGCGCGTTTCGATCATGTGCTCGTCGACGAATACCAGGACACCAATCGCTTGCAGGCGCAAATACTGCTCGCACTGAAGCCCGACGGCAGAGGCGTGACGGTGGTCGGCGACGACGCCCAATCGATCTATTCCTTCCGCGCCGCGACCGTGCGCAATATTCTCGACTTTCCGGCTCAGTTTCTGCAGAAGGCGGAACTGGTCACGCTTGATCGCAACTATCGCTCGACTCAGCCGATCCTGGAGGCATCCAACGCAGTGATTGCACTCGCGCGCGAGCGTTTCAGCAAAAACCTCCGTAGCGAGCGCAAGTCGGCGCAAAAGCCGCAACTCGTTGCGGTTCGTGACGAATCCGACCAGGCGCGCTTTGTCGCCGATCGGATCCTCGAATTTCGCGAATCCGGCATTGCACTCAAATCGCAGGCTGTGCTGTTTCGAAGCTCCAACCACAGCGCGCAACTCGAGCTCGAGCTTTCCCGGCGCGACATTCCCTTTGTCAAATACGGCGGGCTCAAATTTCTCGAAGCCGCCCACGTCAAGGATGTCTTGTGCGTTCTGCGCTGGGCTGAGAATCCGTTGAGCCGAATGGCGGGCTTTCGCGCGGCCTGTCTCCTGCCCGGCATCGGGCCGTCGACCGCGACCCGGCTGGTCGACGCCGTGGCGGCGAGTCCCGCGCCGGCGGCGGCGATGCGTGACTTTTCAGTGGCCCCGGCGATTGTAGAGGACTGGTCAGCGTTCGTTGACGTCTTCACGCAGTTGCGCCAGGTGAAGTCCGCGTGGCCGGCGGAAATGGAACTCGTCGCGAAGTGGTATGCGCCGCACCTGGCGCGCATCTACGAGGACGCGTTTGTGCGGCAACGGGACATCGCACAACTGCAGCAGATCGCCGCGACGTACCCGTCGCGTGAGCGTTTTCTCACCGAGCTCGCCCTCGATCCACCGGCTGCGACGAGCGATGAGGCGGGTCCGCCTCAACGGGACGACGACTATCTCATCCTGTCGACGATTCATTCGGCCAAGGGTCAGGAGTGGAAGGTCGTGCACATCTTGAACGTCGTCGACGGCTGTATCCCGTCCGACATGGGGGCGGGGACCAACGAAGAAATCGACGAGGAGCGGCGGCTGCTCTACGTCGCCATGACGCGTGCCAAGGATCATTTGTATCTGATCGTGCCGCAACGTTTTTACGTTCACTCGCAGGCTGCCAACGGCGACCGGCACGTCTACGCGTCGCGGAGTCGCTTCATACCCGAGGCGATTGTCGACTGCTTCGAGTCGTGCGTGTGGCCGCGAGCGGAGGAGCAAGCGCGCGCGGATTGCGGGCAGACGTCCGAGCCCAAGCGGTTGGTCGATGTCGCGTCGAGGATCCGCGCCATGTGGAATTGAAGCGACAGGCTCCTGGCCACGACATCTTCACGGCGTTCGGATGGCGTTGCGCGGGGACGCAAGTTCGGTCCGATTCGAGTTTCGCGGCGGGTGTCATGAGTGCCGGTTCAATGTGCTCCGGCCCGAGAATGTGAAACACGGTCTCGCCTTCGGCGAGCAGGTAGTCTGCAATGATTCGCCGATGGCATTGCCACCACAGCGCTTCTGCACACATGATGGCGCAGGGCGTCGCCCGCCCGAGATCACACAGACGAGCAAGGCCGGCGCGAAACTCTCCGCTCATGGCGTAGTCGGCGTAATTGTGGAAACTGTTGTTCTTCCAGAACCCATTGATGTTCGGCGGCACGCCGGATTGGCGTCCCCGCAAGCCCCCCAGCGCGGCGATGTGCTCTCGCGCGATATCGTAGGGAGCCAGCGACTCGGCAAGCGCGTCGCCGTTGTACTGAGGATTCCTGCGTGACCTTGGCACGGTTCGCACGTCCACAACAAGCCGGATGCCTTCGCATCTCAGCAGATCCACGAAAGTCGCGAAGGGCCGGGTCGAGTGCCCGATTGTGAAGAAGGGATGCGGCTCCTGTAACATGGAAAACGAGATGCCGGTCTTTCGCGATCAGGAGTTGTCGATGGTCCTCAAGATTGCCTTGAGCATATCAAGCCTCGTACTGCTCGCCGTCATTGCCACGCCGGCGATGGCCGTGGACGAGATCAGATCAATCCGTCTGTACACGCTCGACTGTGGCCGCGTCGATTTCAAGAACATGGGCATCTTTTCGGATACCGGAGAATACGATGGGAAGCCGGGCGCCCTCGTTGTCCCTTGTTTTGTTATTCGTCATCCCAAAGGCACTCTCCTCTGGGACACCGGGCTGGGCGACAAGTTTGCGGATAAAAAAGAGGGCACGGATCTGCCCGGCGGCTTCCATATGAGCGTGCGGGTCACGCTGGCCGAGCAGTTGAAGGCGTTCGGTGTATCGACGACCGACGTGTCGGCAGTCGCGTTCTCTCACTTTCACTTCGACCACAGCGGCAATGCCAACCTGTTCACAGGGTCGACGTGGATCATCAACAAAGCGGAGCTCGCCTGGGCGCTTGGAGATCCTGCGCCCTTCGGCGTCGATGCGAGTACATTCAGCGGCTACAAAACCGCCAGCACCCAGATGATCGACAATGACTACGACGTCTTCGGCGACGGCAGCGTGATGATACTCAAGGCGCCGGGGCACACCCCCGGACACCAGGTCCTTGAGATCAAGCTTAAAAAAACGGGCGTCGTGATCCTGTCGGGCGATCTTTATCACACGCGCGACAACCGGAAGTACCGGCGCGTGCCCGCCTTCAACTACGAGCGCGCCGACACACTGGCATCAATCGACCGGGTCGAAAAGATACTGGCCAACACCAAAGGACGGCTGGTCGTCCAGCACGATCCCGTGGACTTCAAGGCGCTCCCGGCTTTCCCGGCGTATCTCGATTGAACGGGCCCGGAGCCGACTGATCGGCGATCGGTCAGGGAATTTCGTAGACCGAAAGCTCCTCGGCGATGCCGCGAACCGGCAGACGCCGCGCCGTCGGTTTGATGCCATCGTTCTGCAGCAGCGCTAACGCCGTAGGATGGTCGACCACCGCGCCGGTCGCAAGAATCGAGCGCGACACGGCGAGACCCTGCACGCGGGAAGCGATGTTCACGGTTTGGCCAAAATAGTCCTGCCGATCGTTGAAAGTGACGGCAAGACACGGACCTTCATGGATGCCGATCTTGAGGAGCAGATCTTCATTTTGACGCTGCGAGTTGAGCGAGTGCATCGCGTCTCGAATGCGCAGAGCCGCTGCAAGCGCCTTATCGGGAGTAGGGAAGGTGGCCATCACTGCATCGCCGATGGTCTTGACCACGGCGCCCGATTCCGCCGCGATGATTTCGTGCAAAACGCGAAAGTGCTCTCTGACGATGTCAAAGGCAACCAGGTCGCCGACGCGCTCGTAGAGATCGGTCGAACCTTTGAGATCGGTGAACAGGAAGGTGAGGCTGGTGATTTTCAACCGCTGATCGACATCGAGCGTGCTGGTGCGGTAGATCTCGCGGAAGGTCTGGTTGCTGAGCAGCCGCTTGGCGGTGAGGAACGCTTTCCGCTTGCCGAGCACGTCGTGCATCTTCTCTCCGGCGATGTACACGCCCGGCACCAGGCGCATGTCCGTTCGATTGTCCAGCGTCAGCCGCAGCGGTCCGGGATGCAGGGTCACCGTGGTTGTTGCCGCGCGCGCCTTGTTGAACACGATGGAAAGCGTCTGGCGCTCGCGGGTCGGCTCGCCTTTCACGTCGATGAATTGCGCGGTGTGCGTTACCGGATCGAAGACGATCACGAACTCCGATGGCAAGGTGAGCGACAGCAGCGCCTTTTCGCCGGCCGGAAGCTCGACGAGATCGAGGGTTATTTCCTCCAGGAGCTGCTCGAAGGAATCCTCCGGAATGTCGATGCCGGAGCTCCAGAATATCTGCCGCATATATTCGCTCGGCGACAGTCCGGACGGGTCGTGCGCCCCGATCCTGCGCAGCCGCGGGCTCACCGTGAAGGTGACTTCGACCATCTCGTCGAGCGTCGGCTCATAGCCGCACGCGCATAGAGCGCAGGCGTATTCCGCCTGCTGTACGTTCTTCAGCGACGCGCCCGCATCGAGCACCCCACCGCAGCCCGGACAGAGCACGTTCCACGAAAGCTCGAACAGGCCGAGTCGAGCGCCATGCAGGAACGCGGCGATGGCGCGCTCTTCATCGATGCCTGTCCTGGCAGCGAAATCGAGCGCATTGATGCGGCAAAGATGGCGATCCGGCGCTTCCTGAACCAGCCGCTCGATGGCGTCTACCGCCTCAGAATCAGCCGACTGGCGCAAGGCGGCGAACAGTGTCTGTGCTTCGTTCATGCAAAAAGCTTACGCCAAAACTGCACATGCCGGTATCGGCGAACCTGATGGACTGCGCGGAAATTGCCGAGCCGCGATGTTGCGCGCATAGTGACTATTTTGCGCGTCACGCCATTTACGATGCCAATCGAGCCCCCTGAATTGCATCGCCAGACGCTGGCTGCCCAAGGAATGGGCCGAGTCGCCCTTCCGTATCGCGACGTCGTCCCACCGATCCACGTTTCGACGACTTATGAACGTGCAGCCGACGGAGCATTTCCGGGCGGTCGCACCTATTCGCGCGCAGATAATCCCAGCTACGATCAGGCCGAGGCGCTCGTTGCTTCGTTGGAAGGCGCTGCGTCAGCGCTGCTTTTCTCGTCGGGACAATCGGCCGCCGGCGCTGTGTTCCAGGCGCTCGCCCCGGGTGATGGTGTTCTTGCTCCGCGCTACATGTACTGGGCGTTGCGCAAATGGTTGCTTGAATACGCCGCGCCGTGGGGGCTTGCCGTCGACTTCTACGATAACGCTTCCGTCGACGATCTTGCCGCGAAGACGCGATCGCGACAGCCGAGATTGATCTGGATCGAGACACCGGCGAATCCCACATGGGAGATCACGGATATCGCGGCCGCGGCCGCCATTGCGCGTGAAGTCGGCGCGCTCGTCGCCGTTGATTCCACGGCGGCAACTCCGCTCATCACGCGTCCGTTGGAGCTCGGCGCACATATCGTGATGCATTCGGCGACCAAGTATCTGAACGGTCACTCCGACGTAATCGCGGGTGTTCTGGCGACCGCCAGCGACGATAAGCTGTGGCAACGCATCCGCTATGTGCGGGCCAGCGGCGGCGCGGTGCTCGGTCCGATGGAGGCGTGGCTCCTTTTGCGCGGGATGCGCACGCTGCACCTGCGGGTCGGAGCGGCTTGCGCCAACGCTCAAGCCATTGCACAGCATTTCCACGGGCACCCGAAGCTTTTGGATGTCCTGTATCCGGGACTAAAGACACATCCGGGGCACGCAATCGCCGCCAGGCAGATGCATGGCGCTTTCGGCGGGATGATGTCGCTGCGCCTGAAAGTCGGCGAGGACGCGGCGAAATCCTTTGCGGCGAAGCTGCGCGTCTTCAAGCGCGCCACTTCGTTGGGATCGGTCGAGAGCCTCGCCGAGCATCGCGCGAGCGTCGAGGGCCCGGGCACGCTCTGCCCGCCGGATCTCGTGCGCCTATCCATCGGCGTTGAGCATGTCGACGATTTAATCGCCGATATCGAGCAGGCGCTCGCATAGGCCCGTAGCGTTAAATCCCAGCTACCAGCGGCAACCTGTATCGGCGAGAGCGCTTATCAGCAGCGCAGGAACCGCGAACAGGCCCAGGGCGGCATATTCGGTGCGGCAATCCGGTTTGATCGCCTTTTCCATGGCGCGCGCCTCCCTGGACTTGTATTCCGGCGGTGGTGGCACAGGCAGCGCCAGGATCCCGCGCGAACCCGCGCCTTCTCGCAAGACCTCGCGTGCGGCCTCTCGACGTGCCCCTTCGAGATCGATATAAGGCGGCAGTCCGGGCTCGTCCAACGCAGGCATGACATTGCCCCGGGGCTTGAATAGCTCCTCCTCGGGCGTTGGCGAGCCGAAGTGGAAACGTTCCGGCGGTGGCGCCGGCGATGTCGTTTCCGGCGCCCCGGACGGTGCACCGCGCTGTACTTGAGGAAGACTTTCGCCGGGCGCGGGCCGCGCCGCCGGAGCCGTCTCTCGTTCCGACTTCGGCGATGGGCGTTGGGCGGGTGCGCCCTCGCTTCCTGTGCGCGCGGGTGCGCGCAGTTCCGCCGGTGGAGCGAAGCGCTCAAGCGGAGCGGCTGTAGCCGGCGCGATGCGCTCGATCGGCGCTCCGGGAAGCGTAGGGATTTGGGCCGGCTGCAACTCCGCCGGCTGCACCAGTTCGGTTTCGGTCTTCTGTGGCGCAATACGCTCGATGGGCGGCGCAGACGGCGCGACGGGCAGCTCGTTTGGCGCCATCTCCGCGGGCGGGGCAAGCCTGCGTTCCGCCCTCGGCGCGATGCGCTCGATCGGTGCTGCAGGCGAAGGAAGCTCTCGCGGCGTCAATTCGGCGGGCGCGGCAATCTCCGGCTCGAATCTCGGCGCGACCATCCGTTCAACGGGGGCAGCCGGCGTTACGGGGGCCTCTCTAGGGATGAGCTCGAGTGGCGGCGCGAGCTCGCGTTGCGTCAGCGCAGGAGTGATGCGCCCGAGCGGAACGGCAGGCGATATGGGCGCTTCATGCGGCGCCAATTCCGCGGGCGTCGTCAGCGGGCTTTCGAGTGTGGGCGGAGCGAGTCGTCGCAAGGGAGGCTCAACGGCGAAACTCCGGTCAATTTCCTGCGGCGCCTCAAGGTTGAGTCCAGGCTTGGCTTCCCGCGGCGGTGAAGGTGCGCGAGGCGTGGCCTCCTTCTCCGGAGGCGCGGCCGGGGGTGCTTCAGGGAAGGCCTCCGGGCGCTCCGCTTGGGGCTCGGGGGGCGCTGGAGCAGCGGAGGGCTGCTGTGTGCCCGGCGTAGTGGACGGTGTCGAGGGAGCAGCGCCTGTCCGCGGCAGGAGCGCAGAACCCGGCGCGGTCGTTTCAGCGCCAGGAGCCCGGCGAAAGCCGGTCCCCGGTTCTGAATTCGGCTGCCGCAGTCTGATGTCCAAGGGGTTCCATGACTCTTCGTCGCGACGCAAACTGCTTCCGCCAGGATTGCCAAAGAGCACAATGACCAGAAGATGCAGCAGCATCGACAGGATCAGAAACTCGAACAGCGATGGTTGCTCGACCCTTGCCGGCGATTTGCGCCGGCCGGGCGAACGGGGAGACGTGCTCACAAGCGAGGCGTAAAAGCTACCGACCGAAGGCGAAACCGGAATCCAATAGCATAACGCCTTCTCATTTTCCACGCGTCGCAAACCCTGTAAAAATAGAAGGACCACAGATCATTGACAAGGACCAGAGTGCTAACGTGTTCTCAACCCGCATCCGCGTAAGATGCAAAGCGCTCTGCCGCGATATCCCTATCCAACTATTGAAAGCTTATGGCTGAATCGAGTGAGTGGTCATTTCCGGAGCAGCTTCGGCCGCAGCCGGAAGAACTCAGTTTCAATCTTCAATCGGCGCTCGATTCGGTCGTTCTTTTGAGAGCCGACATTCCGGGCGATGCATTCACTGCACCTATCCTGGGAACGGAGCGGGCGGGATACGGCGTGGTGATCGGAGACGATGGCCTAGTGCTCACCATTGGCTATCTGATCACGGAGGCGGACTCGCTTTGGCTCACCGCGAACGATGGAACAATCGTCCGCGGCCATGCCGTCGCCTACGATTTTGCGACCGGCTTCGGACTTGCGCAGCCTCTGGGTCGTCTGGGAACACCATGGCTCGCCCGCGGCAAAGCGGCGGCGCTGTCGGTAGGCGATCCCGTGACCATCGTTGGACATGGCGGCCGCGCGCATGCGCTCAAAGCGCAGCTCATCGCCAAGCGCGAGTTCGCCGGCTACTGGGAATATCTGCTCGACGAGGCGCTTTTCACCGCACCTCCGCACCCGCAGTGGGGCGGTGCAGCCATGCTCGATTCCGCAGGACGATTGGTGGGGATAGGCTCGCTCTTCGTGGAGCAGGCGATCGGCGGGGAGCGCGTCCAGGCGAATATGTTTGTGCCCACCGACCTCCTTGAGCCGATTCTGGATGACCTGCTGCGCTTCGGTCGCAATCCGCGGCCGGCGCGACCTTGGCTGGGGCTGTATGCGGCGGAAACCGACGAGAATTTGATCGTCGGCGGGCTCGCCAAGGGAGGTCCCGCCGAGAATGCCGGCGTGCTCCCCGGCGATGTGCTGCTGGAAGTGGCTGGCGAACGCGCTTCCAGCTTAGCCGAGCTGTTTCGCAAAACGTGGCGACTCGGCAGCGCCGGCGTGGAAGTGCCGCTGACGCTCGCCCGCAACGCCGATGTGGTGAGGCTCAAAGTCCGCTCGGCGGATCGCGGCGACTACCTTCGCAAGCCCGCACTGCAGTAGGTCGCGCACCGACATCTTTATTGCCTGTTACACCGCCCGCGTCGTCCAAAGGAATTGCGTGAAGACGAAAAAGAATACGAGGGAACCGCGGATCATCCGGCCCGACGACATCGATCCCCAGCACCGTTGGGATCGTCCGCTGCAGGCTCCCGGGCACACGCAAGTCGACTTCGAGGAGCGCGTCAATTTCCGGCGTCTTCACGACTATCGCCTCGCCCGGACGCGGGCTGCACTGGCTCAATCGGGGCTCGGCGCACTGCTCTGCTTCGACCAGCACAATATCCGCTACATCACCAGCACGGTGATCGGTGAATGGGCGCGCGACAAGCTCACTCGCTACGCACTGCTCACGGGAAACGGGGAGCCGTATATCTGGGATTTCGGCTCGGCAGCAAAGCATCACCGTTTGCACGCGCCCTGGCTTGCCTACGATCATTGTCGTGCCGGCCTGCTCGGTCTGCGCGGCGCGGTCGGCGGCGACATGGCGCTGTTCCGCGATGCGGCGCGCGAGATCAAGTCCATTCTCGACGCCGAGGGCGTGGCGGGCATGCCGCTCGGCCTTGACGTGGTCGAGCCACCGATGCTCTTCGAGCTGCAGAAACTCGGCATCGAAGTGCGTGACGGACAGCAGACACTGCTCTCAGCGCGCGAGGTCAAGAACATCGATGAGCTCACCCTGCTCAACATGGCTGCGGCGATGGTCGACGGTGTCTATCAGGACATTGCCGAAGCGCTCAAGCCGGGAGTCAGGGAGAGCGAGATCGTCGCACTCGCGACCGGCCGCCTGTACCACATGGGTTCCGATTGCGTCGAGGCGATCAATTCCATCTCCGGCGAGCGCTGCAGTCCACATCCGCACAATTTCACCGATCGACTGATCCGCCCCGGAGACCAGGCCTTCTTCGACATCATCCAGTCGTTCATGGGCTATCGCACCTGCTACTACCGCACCTTCAACGTCGGCCGCGCGACGCCGCCGCAGGTAAGCGCGTACCGCTACGCGCGTGAATGGATGGACCGCGCCATCGCACTGCTGAAGCCGGGAGTGAGCTCGGACAAAATCGCGCGTGCATTCCCGAAAGCATCCGAGATCGGGTTCTCCAGCGAGATGGAAGCTTTCGGCCTCAACTTCTGCCACGGCTTGGGTCTCGGCCTGCACGAGCGTCCGTTGATTTCGCGACTCAACTCGCTCAAGGAGCCGATCGAGCTCAAGGCTGGGATGGTATTCGCGGTGGAGACGTATTGTCCGGCAACCGACGGCATCTCCGCGGCGCGCATCGAAGAGGAAGTCATCCTGACGCCCAGCGGGCCAAAAATCATTTCGCTGTATCCGGCAGAGGAGTTGCCGATCGCCAATCCGTACTAGGCCCTAAACCACTGAAGGAGCAAACGATGACCGCACGCAACCCCGAAGACATCGACCGCCTTTTCGCCGAAGCGCTCAACGCCGGCAACCTCGAAGCTTTGGTCGAGCTCTACGAGCCGGAAGCCTCGCTGATGCCTCAACCGGGCAAACTGGTAAACGGGACCGCAGCGATCCGTGAGTCGCTGGCGCAGTTCATCGCTGGCAAGCCGAAGATCTCGCTCAAGCCGCGCATGATCACACACACCAGCGATCTCGCAGTGGTCACTGCAAATTGGGAGTTGACCGTTACCGGACCGGACGGCAAGGTGGCCAACATGACGGGGCAGAGCGTGGAAGTGATGCGCCGGCAATCCGACGGCCGCTGGCTGTTCGCGATCGATCTGCCCTTCGGTGCGGTGGCATAGTGGCGGCTGACTCATCGCCTGCGCGCGCCGCGCGCATCGGCTGGATCGGCATCGGGCGCATGGGCTATGCGATGGCCGAGCGGCTCGCCAAAGCCGGCGCCGATCTCACCGTCTGGAACCGCACGCGCGCCAAAGCCGAGCCGCTCTCTGCGCACGGCGCCAGGATCGCCGCGACACTCGCGGAGCTATCGACTTGCGACATCGTGTTCGTCATGGTGTCGACGTGGGACGACGTGAAGGAGGTGATCGCCGGTCCGTCAGGGCTGTTTACCGGCAGCGGCAAGCCGCGTCTGGTAGTGGAATGCTCGTCGATTTCACTGGAAGGGTCCGCCGAGCTTCGCGAGATGCTCAAGGCTCGCGACATCGAGCTCCTTGCGGCGCCCGTGTCGGGCAACGCCAAGGTGATCAAGGCGGGACGCTTGTCGTTCGTCTGCTCCGGACCGCGGTCGGCGTTCGACATAGCGCTTCCCTACTTGAAGATGATTGCGCCGGCGGCAAGCTACGTTGGCGAGGGCGAGCTCTCGCGCATCGTCAAGATCTGCCACAACGTGTTTCTCGGCGTGGTGACGCAGTCGCTTTCCGAGATCACGGTGCTCGCACAAAGGGCCGGGGTTCCGCGCCATGCCTTCCTCGACTTCATCAACCAGAGCGTGATGGGATCGACGTTTTCCCGCTACAAGACGGCGGCACTCGTCAATCTCGATTTCAGCGTGACCTTCACACCCGAGCTCTTGCGCAAGGATCTCGACCTCGGACTCGACGCCGGTCATCGCTTCGGCGTTCCGATGCCGCTGGCCTCGATTACGCGCGATATCGTGCAGACCCTCATCGGCCATGGCATGAACGACGAAGACTTCGCCAAGCTGATCGTGCTCGAGGCGCAAGCTTCCGGATTGGAGCTCGAACCCGAAAACGTGCCGGTCGCCGACGGCCTGCAATGAAATCCGAGGAGACAACAATGAAGCTGCGTTTTGCCGCTACCTTGGTTGCGGCCTGGTTCTGTGTGCCGCTGGCGATGGGCCAGGGATACCCAAGCAAGCCCGTGCACGTGATCGTTCCATTCACCGCGGGCAGTGCCACCGACATCCTTGCGCGCAGCTTCGGTCAGAAGCTCTCGGAGATGTGGGGCCAGCCGGTCGTGGTGGACAACCGGCCGGGCGCGGGAGGAACGATCGGCGCCGGAATCGTCGCCAAATCGGCGCCCGATGGCTACACGCTGCTCGTTCACTCGGCCGCCTACGCGTACAACCCGTCGATCTATTCAGGACTTTCCTACGATACCGCCACGGATTTTGTCGAGATCGTGCCGCTGGCCGGCCAGCCCAACGTTCTCATTGTGGCGCCTTCGCTGGGCGTGAAGTCAGTGAAGGAACTCATTGCACTCGCCAAGCAAAAGCCGGGACAACTGAATGTCGGCTCCGCCGGCACCGGAAGCGGAACGCACATCAACGCGGAAAAATTCAAGCTGGCCGCCGGCATCGACGTGGTGCACGTTCCCTACAAGGGCACCCCCGAAGCGCTGAACGACACGATGGCGGGCCGCGTCAGCTATTTTTTTTCGCCTATCTCCGCAGCGCTGCCCAATGTGCGCGAGGGCAAGCTCGTCGCCCTGGGCGTAAGCACGTCGAAACGATCGAGCGCGCTGCCCGACGTACCGACGATCTCCCGCAGGCACGCCGCCTGATGTGGTGGACAAGATCAACAAGGATGTCGACCGAGTGCTGCAGTTGCCCGACGTCAAGGAGCGGCTCGCCAGTCTCGGCGCCGAAGCGATGCCGATGACTCCCGCCGAATTCAAGAAGTTCGTGCAGACCGAAATCGCAGAATCTGCCAAAGTGATCAAGGCGGCGGGCATCAAGGCCCAATAGCCGTCGTCGCCGGAATTTGTCCCGGCGTCGCCTTGAACGACATAGAATAGCCGGCGCTCGTTGTCCACGCGCTAACACCGGAGGGGGAGTGAACGAAGCTACGTTTCCTCGATTGCTGCTCGAGCATGCGAAGCTGCGCGGCAATCGCCCCGCCACACGCGAAAAGGACCTTGGCATCTGGCAGGCCTGGACGTGGTCGCAGGTCGCCGCCGAGGTGCGCGCGCTCGCCTGTGGCCTCGCGGCGCACGGCTTTCGCCGCGGCATGCATCTCGCGATCATCGGCGACAATCGCCCGCGGCTCTACTGGTCGATGGCTGCCGCACAGGCGCTCGGTGGCATCGCGGTGCCGATGTACCAGGATGCGCCCGCCGCCGAGTTTGTCTACGTGCTCGGGGACGCCGAGATCGCCTACGCGATCGTCGAGGATCAGGAGCAGGTCGACAAGGTGATCGAGGCCATGCCCGAGATCCCGACGCTCAAGCACATCTATTACGACGATCCGCGGGGCCTGCGCAACTATCAGGCGGTCACCAGCATCGATCGCTTGCTCGAGGACGGACGCCACTACGACGCTGCGCATCCTGACTTTTTCGACGCCGAGGTCGCGAAGGGCCATCCGGATGATGTTTCGATCATGCTCTACACGTCCGGAACCACCGGCAAGCCCAAGGGCGTGTGCCAGACGCATCGCGCTTTCATCGTCTCCGCACAGGGAGGTTGCAGCTTCGACAAGCTCACCCCCGACGACAGCATTCTTTCGTATCTGCCAATGGCCTGGGTCGGTGATCATCTGTTTTCCTATGCCCAATGGCTGGTCGCGGGATTCACCATCAATTGTCCGGAGTCTGCGGATACCGTCATGACCGACCTGCGTGAAATCGGGCCGACCTACTATTTCGCACCGCCGCGCATTTTCGAAAATCTGTTGACCCAGGTGATGATTCGCATGGAGGACGCGAGCGCGGTGAAGCGCTGGCTCTTCCGCCATTTCACCGGCGTTGCGCGCCGCGTCGGACCGGAGATCGTTGACCGCAAGCCTGTGTCTATCATCGACCGACTTCGCTACGCTCTCGGCGACCTGCTGGTCTACGGACCGCTACGCAATGTTCTTGGGATGAGTCGGATTCGCGTGGCTTACACGGCAGGTGCCGCAATCGGCCCTGATCTGTTTCGCTTCTACCGCTCGATCGGCGTCAATCTCAAACAACTCTATGGATCGACGGAGACCTGCGCCTACGTCTGTCTGCAGCCCGATGGCGGCGTGAAGTTCGACACCGTGGGTGAGGCGGCGCCGGGCGTCGAGATCAGGATCGGCGACAACGGTGAAGTGCTCGTGCGCGGGCCGATGCTGCTCAAGGAATACTACAAGCGCCCCGACGCGACCGCAGAATCGATTGACGCCGGCGGGTTCTTCCATACCGGAGACGCCGGCGTCTTCGTCGACGGCGGCCAGCTCAAGATCATCGATCGGGCCAAAGACGTGGGCAAGCTCGCCACGGGAGCGATGTTCGCGCCGAATTACATCGAGAACAAGCTCAAGTTCTTTCCGCACATCAAGGAAGCTGTGGCCTTCGGCAATGGACGCGACCACGTCTGCGCGTTCATCAACATCGACATGGGTTCCGTCGGCAACTGGGCAGAGCGCCGTGGCATTGCCTATTCCGGCTACACCGATCTCGCGGCCAAAGCCGAGGTCTATGAGCTGATTCGTGAATGCGTCGAGCAGGTCAATACCGAGCTTGCGCAGGAAGGCGAGCTTGCCGACTCGCAGGTGCGCCGCTTTCTCATATTGCACAAAGAGCTCGATCCCGACGACGACGAGCTCACCCGCACTCGCAAGGTGCGGCGCGGCTTCATCGCAGAAAAGTATGCCGTGCTGATCGACGCTCTCTACGCAGGCAGGACCGTGCAGCACATCGAGACGCAGGTGAAGTTCGAGGATGGCCGCAGTGGAATGGTGGCGGCCGATTTGAGGATTTCTGAAGCGCGGGTGTTCGGCCAGCGCGACACGCGCAAGGCTGCATGAGCCTTTCGTCGTCCATGAACAACGAGCGAGGCGTCGGCGAAATCATTCTCCAGCTCGATTCGATTTCACTGGCCTTCGGCGGCATCAAGGCGCTGAGCGAGATCAGCTTCGACGTCCGCGAGCATGAGATCCGGGCGATCATCGGGCCCAACGGCGCGGGAAAAAGCTCGATGCTCAACGTCATCAATGGCGTGTACCGGCCGCAGCAGGGAACGATCGCGTTCCACGGGCAGGTGAGACGCGACATGAACACGCACCACGCAGCCGCGCAGGGCATCGCCCGCACTTTTCAGAACATCGCGCTGTTCAAGGGGATGAGCGTGCTCGACAACATCATGAGCGGCCGCAATCTCAAAATGCGGGCAACGCTAGTCGAGCAGGCCATTTACTGGGGCCGTGCACGCCGGGAGGAACTGGAGAACCGGCGCCGCGTCGAGGAGGTGATCGACTTCCTGGAGATCCAGCACATCCGCAAGACCCCTGTGGGGCGCCTGCCCTACGGACTGCAAAAGCGAGTCGAGCTGGCCCGGGCGCTCGCCGCGGAGCCGACGCTGCTTCTGCTCGACGAGCCGATGGCGGGCATGAATGTCGAGGAAAAGCAGGACATGTGCCGCTTCGTGCTCGACGTCAATGAGCAGTACGGCACGACCATTGTCCTGATCGAGCACGACATGGGCGTGGTGATGGACATCTCCGACCGCGTGGTAGTGCTCGACTACGGCAAGAAGATAGGGGACGGAACGCCGGACGAGGTGCGCGCCAACCAGACGGTCATCGACGCCTACCTCGGTGTCGCGCATTAGAGCACCCGAACATCATGCAATTCTTTTTCGAAGTGCTGATCGGCGGACTCCTGAGCGGGGTGATGTACTCGCTGGTGCCTCCGGCGTGTTCAATTTCGCCCAGGGGTCGATGGTGTTTTTCGCCGCGCTCACCTTCGTCGGGCTGCAGCAGGAATCCGGTCTGTCGCTATGGCTCGCTCTGCCGATCACGCTGGCCGCCATGGTGGTTCTCGGCCTGCTGATCGAACGCATCGTCTTGCGTCCGCTGGTCAACCAGCCGCAGATTTCGCTGTTCATGGCAACCATCGGCCTTTCCTTCCTGATCGAGGGCGTGACGCAGATGATATGGGGAGCGAGTCCACGCGGACTCGAACTCGGAATCGAGGACCAGCCCTTCGATTGGCTGATGGACCGCGCCGGTCTCAACGTGAGCCAGTTCGACCTTTTCGCCGCGGTGGTATCAGGCGCGCTGGTCGCGGCGCTCGCAATTTTCTTTCAGCGCACCCGCATCGGCCGCGCCTTGCGCGCGGTGGCGGACGATCACCAGGCCGCGCTGTCGATCGGCATTCCCTTGCAATACATCTGGGCGATTGTCTGGGCGGTCGCAGGTTTTGTCGCGTTGGTGGCAGGACTCATGTGGGGCGCGCGCAATGGCGTGCAATACGCGCTGACCTTTACCGCACTCAAGGCGTTACCGGTATTGATTCTGGGAGGCTTCGAATCGATTCCCGGCGCCATCGTCGGTGGTCTGATCGTGGGCGCGAGCGAAAAGTTGGCCGAGGTCTACATTGGTCCGCATGTGGGAGGCGGCATCGAAGGATGGTTCCCGTACGTGTTGGCGCTACTGTTCCTGCTTGTGCGGCCGGAGGGATTGTTCGGTGAGAAGCGTATCGATCGCGTGTAAATATGTGTAAATAGGGTCAGAGACGGGTTTTATCGCCACTCTCACCCTTCACCTACGCATTCAGTGAAAAGTCGTCTCTGACCCTACTTAGATGGACCCTACTTAGATGCTCTATCGAGAAGCCGGGCAGTTCAAGACCACTTACGCAGCCGACCAGCAAATCTTTCCGATTCGCCAGGACCGCATCGGCGTAGTCGTGCTCCTGGTGGTTGCGTTCCTGGTCATTCCTGTGGTGGCGAATCAATATTGGTTCTCGGCCATTCTAGTGCCCACGTTGATCTTTGCGCTCGCGGCCCTGGGGCTCAATATCCTCACGGGCTATGCCGGTCAGCTCTCGCTTGGAAGCGCGGCGTTCATGGCGGTCGGTGCCTTCGCCGCGTACAACTTCGTCCTGAGGGTCCCGGGAATGCCGCTGTTGCTCGCTTTTGTTCTGGCCGGTTGCTGCGCCGCGCTGGTGGGGATCGTCTTCGGATTGCCGAGCTTGCGCATCAAGGGCTTCTATTTAGCGGTTGCGACGCTGGCCGCACAATTCTTCGTGGTATGGGCGCTGGTCAAATTTCCGTGGTTTTCCAACTATTCGAGCTCCGGAGTCATCACGGCGCAGAAGATGGAGATCCTGGGAATTTCCTTCGACACCCCGCTGATGAAGTACTTGCTCGTGGTGTCGCTGGTCGCTCTACTGGCGTTGGCAGCGAAGAACATGGTGCGCAGCTCCATCGGGCGCGCCTGGATGGCGGTGCGTGACATGGACGTGGCTGCCGAGGTGATCGGCATTCGCATCTTGCGCACCAAGCTGATGGCCTTTGCTGTGAGCTCGTTCTACTGCGGCGTTGCCGGTGCGCTCTATGCATACGCCTACCTCGGCACGGTCGAGCCGGAGGCTTTCACGCTTGATCTCTCCTTTCGCATCCTGTTCATGGTCATTATCGGCGGTGCAGCCAGCATACTGGGCTCTTTCCTGGGCGCGGCGTTCATCACCTTGCTTCCGATCCTGCTCAGCGTCCTGGTCCACGCCATGAACGAGCTGCTTCAGGATCTGGTGCATGCGTCGCTGCCCGCTTCAATTACTTCGAACATGGAGTTTGTCGTATTCGGAGCGCTGATCATCTTTTTTCTGATTGTCGAGCCGCACGGCCTCGCGCGGTTGTGGCAGATCGGCAAGGAGAAGCTGCGGCTGTGGCCGTTCCCGCACTAACGCTGAGCGCCCGGGCCGGAAAGAGCGATTGTGCTGTAACGACGCGACCCTTCTTTGTCCCGCCAGTCAACGATCTTGAAGGTCTAAGCGGGACGAGCGTCGACATCGCGCGACTTGACGAGCGCCGTGGCTACTGCCCATACCTCCGGAGCCCATCGAGATCGAGGGCGGTGATGCCTCCGTATTCGGTTTGAAGAAGTCCGGCCTTCTCGAGCCGTTTCAGCGCCAGGTTGACCCGCTGACGAGGAAGTCCCACAAGCTGGGCCAATTCCTCTTGCGAAATCCGTAGCGACGTCCGGTTCCCTGGATAAAGAACCGGATTGAACAATGCGGCCAATTCGGCTGCGAGACGCGCCTCCGGTCCCAACAACCGATCGTGCTCGACCATTGCGACGAACTGCCCCAATCGTTCGTTGAGTTGCGTCACCAGAAACCGATTGAATGTGACGCTTGTATCTGCCAGAAGCATAAAGGTTGCCCGAGGCATATAGGCGACTACGCTCGGGCGCAGGGCAACCGCATCGTAGAGCCGACGTTCGTTCTTCAGCAAGGCGCCTTCTCCGAACCAACCACCAGCCGGCACGCAGATGAAACTGACTGGCTTACCTTCCGGTGAAACGCTGGCGACTTTGACGAGTCCTTCGAGTACACCTATCCAGTGTTTCGCAGGCTCCCCCTTCCGACAAACGTAGCTTCCAAGCGAGATTTTCCGGCTCACGGTTTCTGCCAGCACTCGTCGTTTAAGTTCCGGGCTCAAATGTGAGGCCCATTGCGCCTCCAGCAGAGCGACACGGAGGACCGTAGGCTTGGATTCTCGGCGCTTCATGCGTGAGGCATTGGCGGTATGGTCAACGGCTCCATCATAAGAATTGCAATAGCTCTTCGCTTTGCATCGCCAGATCTCCCAGCCGTAGGACAGGCAATTCCCGACCGCTTTCAGGCAAGAATTGTCATTTTTGGGACAAACTTCACTGTGTGTTGCTTGTAGATTAACTCGTTCAAGGCCATAGAAACGCGATTCCCAAAAAGACCAAACGCGGGCGCCACATGTTTCAGTATGTGGTCCAAGTTGATTATTGGTACGCGTCGGCCGAATCATCCATGGAGGATGTACATGAAACGGAACCGGCACCACAGGGGCGTCCCTGCGGCTCTGATTAGCGCTGCCTTCTTTGCTTGCGCGGCGGCATCGCTGGCAAACGCCCAAGTGTCGATCAAGACGCTTTCGAACAGGGCCGATCTGATATCCGGTGGCGACGCGTTGGTTGAGGTCGTGCTGCCATCGGGTCTCAACATCAATCCAATTTACGTTCCGGCTTATATCAAGGCCACTGTCGACGGCGCATTGGTCCCTCCCGGGACCTTTGTACTTCGCAGTGACGGACGGATCTATGGATTGCTCACGGGCCTAAAGAACGGCGACAACGTGTTGGCGGTTCGCACACCGGCCGGCGGAGCAAAAATCACTATCACCAATCATCCGATCAGTGGTCCCGTTTTTTCCGGTGGCGCACAGATCCAGCCCTGGATCTGTGCGACGAAGGCTTCCACGTCGGTCACCGTTGTCGCCCCGAACGATCCTAGCTTGTCCGGCACGACGGCGACAAGGGTCAGCGGACTATCTTCCGACCCGGTGGACGCTCAATGCGATACATCGACTGACTTCCTGTACTACTACCAGCCGGCAAGCAAGGTTGGTTCGGGTTGCACGTTGACCATCACTGGCACCAATCCGTGCTTCGTAGCTTACGATCTGGCGAGCCGACCAGCCGACGCTGATATCGCCGACTTCACAAACGACCGCGGCGACACTGTGAAGAGCCTGCTTCGTCTCGAAAAAGGAACGATCAATCGAGTGATCTATCAGATTCTCGCCTATTTCGACCCGGCGCAACCGTGGGCCCCTTGGGCGCCGCAGAAAGGCTGGAATCGCAAGCTGATGTGGAAGATGGGTGCATCGACGTCGGCCAATCACTATGAGGCTGCACCAAGCGCGACATCGATATTCGACCAGAACGCACTCGCCGCCGGCTTCATGACGGCCAACTCGAGTTCGACTGAACACTCACAGAACAACAACGAACTGATCGCCGCCGAGACCATGATGATGGTCAAGGAGCACATCATTGAGACCTACGGTGAGATCCGCTACACGATGAGCGATGGAGGCTCCGGTGGTTCGATGATGCAGACGAATATCTCGACCATCATGCCCGGGCTCCTGAACGGGATTCAGCCGTCGTCGAGTTATCCTGACGCTGTAAGCACGTGGATCGAGACGATGGATTGTGGTGTCCTCCGCGGCAACTACTTCTCGACGCCGAACGGCTTGTTGCTCACGGATGCGCAAAAGGCGGCGATCGACGGTCATCCGAATGCCACGCCCGCGCTGGGAGGTGGAGGTGGCTATTGCAACACATGGGTAACGTCTTTCCTTAATCCGCAGAACCCAACGATCGCAGGCAACTGTGGCGCAGGGTTCCCGGTCGGGATTGTCTATGACGCCATGGCTCGGCCAAAGGGAGTGCGCTGCTCGATTCACGACATACAGGCGCCGCAGTGGGGCACCTTCGTCGACGTCGATGGCAACACGAAGACCAAGCTGCCTTACGACAACATAGGTGTTCAGTACGGCCTCGCGGCGTTAGAGGGTGGAACACTCTCCGTTGAAGACTTTGTGCGTCTCAACGAAGGGGTGGGCATCTACACCAACGACTTGGTTTGGACGGGTGGCAGTAGTGCGAACCCGGTGATTCCTGCTCCACGCCACGGCGCACAAACGGACGTGCTAGCGACAGTCTACAAGAGCGGCATTCTCACCGACGCCAAGCAACTTGCGAAGGTGGCCATCATCGATATCCGCCCGGATCTCCAAGTTCCGAACATTCACATGCCGTGGCGCTCATGGTCCGAGCGCGATCGTCTGGATCGAGCCAATGGCCAACACAACAATCAGGTAATTCGTGCGTTCTTCACGGGCGCCGGCGGATCTTCGGGGGCAGCAGGGGTCAAGCAGTCGTTCTTCATGATGGACCGTTGGCTCGCAGCGATCGAAGGCGATTCCAGCGCGACCCCAATCGAGCAGAAGGTCATCAATAACAAGCCTGCGGATGTCCATGATGCCTGTTTCAACACCCCGGGCACGACGGACGCGCAAGTGGATGCGTCTCAGGACGTAGGGTTGGGTAGTGCGGCGTGCTTGATTAAATACGCGGCGTCACCTCATATCGCCGCAGGCGGCCCCTATGCGGAAAATATCTTCAAATGCCAGCTCAAGCCATTGAACCTAAGCGGTCCTGACTACAACGGAGTCACGTTCACTCCAGATCAGGCATTTCGTCTAGCTGCTGTTTTCCCCAGCGGCGTTTGTGACTGGAGCAAGCCGGGAGTGGCACAAACAAATGCGGAACCGACCACGTTCGCCAACGGCCCGGGCGGACAGCCCCTTCCGCCGCCACCGGTGTCGACGCCGTTCTGACGTCGTAACTACCCCGGCGCGTCGGATCCACGAGGAGACCATGAACGATCATCCGAAGAACAGGCGACCTTCAGCACTCCGCACGACGGCCGCGTACATGCTCGCCGGCACAGGTCTCGCAGCGGGTTCCGCGTCGGGGGCAACATGCGAAAGCCTCGCCGGCGTCGCGATCCCTTTCACAACGATTACGATCGCGCAAACCATCACCGGGGGCACCTTCACGCCACCGACAGGCGCGGTGATCACAGGACTGCCCGATTTTTGCCGGGTCGCGCTGGTAATGGCGCCTTCTGCGGATTCGAGCATCCGCGTCGAAATCTGGATGCCGCTCACGGGCTGGGGCGGACGCTATGAAGGGCTCGGCGGCGGCGGATATACCGGCTCGATTAACTATACGTCGCTTGCAACGGCGCTCCGCGCGAGCTTTGCGGCAGCGCAAACCGACATGGGAACTGCGCCGGCGACCGGGGGCAACGGCAGCGCAATCGTGGGTCATCCCGAGAAGTTCCTGGACTTCGGTTCGCGTTCGACGCACGAGATGACGGTCGCGGCGAAAACGCTGATCGAAGTGTTCTATGGCCAGCCGGCCGCTTACTCGTACTTTGTCGGGTGCTCGACGGGAGGTCACCAGGGGCTGGAGGAAGCGCAGGTGTTCCCGGACGACTACGACGGAATCCTCGCTGGTGCGCCGGGACACAACAGAACGCACCTGCATACCGCATTCGTATGGGACTACGCCGTGCCGCGAAAGGCCGGCGCGAGCCTCATCTCGGCAGCCAAGCTCAGCTCGCTCAACAACGCGGTGCTCGCCGCGTGCGTGGGCCGGGATGGTGGCCTCGCGACGGAGGGTTATCTCACCGATCCGAGGGATTGCATGTTCGACCCCGCATCGCTGCTGTGCTCGGGCACCGACGCGCCCACGTGCCTAACGACATCCGAGGTTCAGACGGCGCGCCTGTTCTACGACGGTCCGCGCAATCCGCGCACCGGCAAGCGCATCTACCCCGGCTGGGCGCTCGGCAGCGAACTCGGGTGGACCGCGCTGCAAGGCACGACGCAACCCGACTTCGAAGGCATCTACAAGTGGGCGCTCGGTGCGAACTACGATCCGCTGGCGGTGGACTTCGATGCCGACATGGCGAAGGTCGACGCAGTGCTCGCGCCGTCGGTGAACTTCATGAACTCCGACTTGAGCCGCTTCGCATCCACGGGTGGCAAGCTGCTCCTGTACCACGGCTTTGCTGATCCCATTGTGGTTTCGCAGGACACGATCAATTATTTCCAGCGCATCATGTCCGAGCAGCATCTCACACTCGCTCAAGCGCAGGAGTTCGTTCGCTTGTTCATGGTTCCTGGTATGGGGCATTGCTCGGGCGGCGCAGGCCCCAACGTATTCGATGCGCTGACGGCTCTCATGCAGTGGGTCGAGAACGGCGTCGAGCCCACGCGAATCGTTGCCACCAAGTTCGTCAATAACAATGCGAACCTCGGCGTGCAGATGACGCGACCGCTGTGCCCGTATCCGCAAGAGCCGCGATACGCTGGATCCGGTGATACGAATTCCGCGGGAAATTTCTCCTGCACTGCCGATCTGAATGACGAGCCGCCGAGCGAGCTTCCGGCGCGCGATTATCTTGCGCCGTTCATCATGCAGGCAAAGCCGTTCTCGCCGACCCTGGATCTGCGCAGCAGCGGCGGGCTGTTCTATATCGCGCTGTCGGTGCCACCGGGATCGGACACGTTCTCCGAGTGGACGTTGAGCAACGTGAGGGCCGAGGGCACGTTGCAACAAGGCCCTGGGGTGATATTCGGCGACGGCCACACGTATCTCGTGGCGTTCAACAAGAACGACCTCGCGACCTTCATGGGTGGGTCGCCCGCGGGGGAACCCGTCGACCTCATGCTCACGGGCACGCTGCAGCACAACGGCAATACGAGCCTTTTCGCAGTGAGCGCGACCGTCAAGGTGTTGCAGTGATTGCGTAAATGCGTCGCGACTCTTAGAGTGCCACCCGCGCTGTGAGCAAGGCCCATGGCAGCGGCGGTGCCGGCCCCGACCAATTCCGGTATGCTTGTCCCGTTGTGGATACCGCCCTCTCTAAACGGGGCTTTTTGGAGGACAGATCATGAATCGCTTATTGCAACGCACCAATAAGTGCGTGTGGATGTTTGGCGCCGGGCTCGTCCTGGCAGCCGGCACGGTTTTCGCGGCGGAGCAGTTCGTGCCGCTGCTGTCGTATCGCGTGGGCGCGTATGCTGCCGGGGGTTCCGGGATTTTTGGCGGCTACATCGACTACATGAACTACATCAACATGAAGGACGGTGGAATCAACGGCGTCAAGCTGGTATGGGCGGAGTGCGAGACCGAATACAACAACTCCCGCGGCGTTGAATGCTACGAGCGGCTGAAAAAGCAGGGTAGTAACGGTGCTTCGCTGGTGCAACCTCTTTCGACCGGCATTACCTATAGCCTGATCGATCGCGTCGCCGCAGACAAGATTCCGATGATTACCATTGGCTATGGCCGCACCGACGCCGCCGACGGCTCGGTGTTCCCATGGGTATTCCCGATGATCACGACCTACTGGAGCCAGGCCTCGGCGATGGTCAAGTACATCGCGCAGAAGGAAGGAGGCGAGGCGAATCTCAAAGGCAAGAAGATCGTTCATCTCTATCACGATTCGGCGTACGGCAAGGAGCCGATCCCTGTGTTCGAAGCCTATGCCAAAAAGCTCGGATTCGAACTGACGCTAATTCCGGTGCCGCTACCTGGCAACGATCAACAATCGCAGTGGCTGCAGATCCGCCAGATCAAACCCGACTGGGTTATCCAGTGGGGCTGGGGAGTGCAGAATCCCACAGCGATCAAATCCGCCGCCAAGGTTGGCTATCCGCGCAACAAGATGCTCGGCGTGTGGTGGGCCGGCTCCGAGGAGGATGTGATTCCGGCCGGCGAGGCGGCGAAGGGATACACCGCCGCAGTGTTCAATGTCTCGGGTGACAAGCTACCGCTGGTCCAGGACATCAAGAAGGTGGTCTACGCCAAGGGTCAGGGCAACATGGAGGATAAGAGCCGCGTCGGCAGCGTTTATTGGGTGCGCGGCGTCGTGCACGGCATCATCACAGTGGAAGCAATCCGCACGGCGCAGGAGCATTTCGGCAAAGGCAAGGTAATGAGCTCCGATCAAATTCGCTGGGGCATCGAGCACCTGGATCTCTCGGAGGGAAAGCTCAAGGCGCTTAACGCGCTGGGCATGATGCCGCCGCTCAAGATGACCTGCGCGGATCACGAAGGATCGGGGCTGGTGAAATTCCAGACCTGGGATGGCAGCGAGTGGAAGATCGTCAGCGACTGGATCGCCCCGGACAAGGCGATGATCCGGCAGATGATCGAGGAATCTGCGGCGAAATACGCGAAGGAGAAGAACATCACACCGCGAGATTGCGGCAAGGAGGGCTGATCTCTAGACGCGCTCGGCCTGCTCCCGTTCACGGGGGCGGGCCGGCGCGATGTCCAACGGCGCATCGGCCGGTAAATCAAACTCGACCTTGTGCAATGATCAGCCGTAGCGAGACCGGCACGGCGCCGCAGGCCGTCAAGGCCTATTTGTCGGTCAACAACATCGAGGTGATCTACGACCACGTCATCCTGGTGTTGAAGGGTGTATCGCTCGAAGTCCCACAGGGCAAGATCGTCGCCCTGCTGGGCGCCAACGGCGCAGGCAAGACGACCACGCTCAAGGCGATTTCGAATCTGCTTCGAGCCGAACGCGGGGAAGTTACCAAAGGGAGCGTCGAGTTCGGCGGTCGTCGCGTCGACAGGCTCACTCCCAATGAGCTCGTGCGTCTGGGTGTGTGCCAGGTGATGGAGGGACGGCATTGCTTCGGGCACTTGAGCGTTGAGGAAAATCTTTTGGCGGGAGCTTTCACTCGCAGCGCTTCGCGGGCGGAGCTCAAGGACGCTCTGGCCAAGGTCTATCACTATTTCCCGCGTCTGAAGCAACGGCGCTCGAGCCTCGCCGGTTATACCTCCGGTGGCGAGCAGCAAATGACCGCCGTGGGCCGAGCGTTGATGGCGCGGCCTTCGATGATTCTGCTCGACGAGCCGTCGATGGGACTTGCTCCCCAGATCGTCGAAGAGATTTTCGATATCGTCCGCAACTTGAATCAGAACGAGAACGTAAGCTTTCTCCTCGCGGAGCAGAACACCAACGTGGCATTGCGCTTTGCCGACTACGGCTACATTCTTGAGAACGGCCGCGTGGTGATGGACGGTAACGCGGCCGATCTTGCGCAGAACGAGGACGTCAAGGAGTTCTATCTCGGATTGTCGACTGCGGGGCGCAAATCGTTTCGAGACGTCAAGCATTATCGCCGCCGCAAGCGTTGGCTCGCCTGAGCGGCCGTTGTAAAGCTGCCGCGCGGCCCGGCTGCTTTGCTTTGTTGTGTCCTCGCTCGGCCCTCGCTGTACTTATTCCTGTACTATCTCGGGCCTCGCTGCGGGACGCCTCGCATCCGGGCCCGCTCGCGACGCTTTCCAATCGTTCGATCGGATCGTTGTTACTTGGTGACTTGCCGCTTCAAAAAGACCCATGGCCCAACACTTCGACACTCTAGAGACCCGCGATCCCGAGACACGCCAGCGCGCGCAGCTCGCGGCATTGCGCTCGCAGCTCGCGTACGCCAAATCGAATACGCACGCGTATGCGCGTCTGCTCGCCGACGTGAATCCCTCTGAAGTGACGTTGCTCGCGGCGCTGGCGAAGCTGCCGGTTGTGCGCAAGTCGGAGCTGGTCGAGTTGCAGAAGGAGAATCCGCCGTTCGGCGGCTTCGCCGCCAGCGGCTGGGGCGCTAAGTCGCGGCGAGCGGCGCTGGTGTTTGCATCGCCAGGGCCGCTGTACGAGCCGGAGGGCAGTGAACCCGATTACTGGAGGCTTGCCCGCGCACTTTTTGCCGCTGGGTTTCGCGCCGGCGACCTGGTGCACAACTGCTTTTCGTACCATCTCACTCCTGGTGGCGCGATGCTCGAGAGCGGCGCGAGAGCGCTGGGTTGCACCGTGTTTCGGGGCGGCACCGGTCAGACCGAGCAACAGCTCCAGGCCATGTCGCAGCTCGAAGCGGACGCATACGTCGGCACTCCGTCGTTCTTGAAGATCATCCTGGAGAAGGCCGACGAGCTGGGCGTGGCGCTTCCAAAGCTCAAGAAAGCCGTCGTTTCAGGCGAAGCCTTTCCGCTTGCCTTGAAGGAAGCGCTGCTCAAACGCGGCATTGCTGCGTACCAGGTCTACGCCACCGCGGACGTCGGTAGCATCGCCTACGAATCAGAGGCGCACGAGGGTCTCATCGTCGATGAGGGCGTGCTGGTGGAAGTCGTCCGCCCGGGAACCGGCGATGTCGTGGCACCCGGCGACGTTGGAGAAGTCGTCGTCACGTTGCTGGGCAACGCGGACTACCTGCTGATACGCTTCGGCACAGGGGATCTTTCGGCGATCATCCCCGGCGCTTCGGCGTGCGGACGAACCAATGTACGTCTCAAGGGTTGGCTCGGGCGCGCCGATCAGACGACCAAGGTGAAGGGCATGTTCGTGCATCCTTCGCAGGTCGCGCAGATCGTCAAGCGCCACCCGGAGATCATGCGCGCGCGTCTGGTCGTCGATAATCCAGAAGGCGTGGATCGGATGACGCTCCACGTCGAAGTGCCCAGCAATGCGTCATCGCATGCCGATGCGCTCGCCACTTCCATACGCGACGTTACCAAGCTGCGCGGGGAGGTTGCATTTCACGCTCCCGGTCAGCTCGCCAACGACGGCAAGGTGATCGAGGACGCACGAAAATACGACTGATCGCCGTCCATAGCGTGACACGATCGCCTCCAGGCCAACTCGGCGAGCTTGCCGATTGCACGCAGAATGCTCCACGCATGCTAGCATTGCACTGCAAACTGCACCGTTCCGCATGGAAAAAACCGCTGTCGTAAGCGAAGTTCTGGCGCCGCTTACCGAGGAGACGCGGCGAGCGATTGCCGCCGGCGGCGTCGTCCGGAGTTTTCCCAAGGGCACGATTCTCATCAACGAAGGGGACACGGGCGATTCGCTGTACATCGTCCTGGCGGGCAGGGTGAAGGTCTTCGCCAGCAATGCGGCGGGACGCGAAATCGTGCTGAGCTTCTTCGGCCCCGGTGAATACATAGGTGAAATGTCGCTCGACGGAAGCCCGCGCTCCGCATCCGTCATGACCGTCGAGCCGACGACCTGCGCCATCATCAACCGGGCGAGCTTCCGTGAGTTCCTGCTCGAATATCCGGAGTTCGCGATGCATCTCATCGGCAAGCTCATCCAGCGGGTCAGAGCTGCCACAGAAAACGTCAAGAGCCTCGCCCTGTCGGACGTCTACGGACGACTGGTTCGCCTGATCATGACGCTTGCGGTGGAGCGCAACGGCGCGCTGGTCGTGCCCGAGAAACTTACGCAGCAGGATATCGCCGAGCGTGTCGGCGCGTCGCGCGACATGATCAGTAAATTGCTCAAGGATCTGGTGGCCGGCGGCTATCTCAAGGTTGAAAACCGGACCATCACCGTCCTGAAGAAACCGCCGGCGGGATGGTAAGTCAACCCCTCTCCCCGCGGGAGAGGGGCAGGGGTGAGGGACAACCCGCCACTATTGAGAATTCCGCAACCGAGTGACATTTGACCCTCACCCACGCTGCCGCGCACCCCTCTCCCGGAGGGAGAGGGGTTCAAGAAATTCCGCCGAGGCAGATGTACTTCACTTCGACGTATTCGTCGATACCGTACTTTGATCCCTCGCGCCCAAGCCCCGACTGCTTGACGCCGCCGAAGGGTGCCACCTCGGTGGTGATGAAACCCGTATTGGCGCCGACCATGCCGCATTCGAGCGCCTCGGCAATTCGCCAGACTCGGCCGATGTCGCGCGAATAAAAATACGAAGCCAGGCCGAATTCCGTCCGGTTGGCGAGCTCGATCACCTCGTCATCGGTGCGAAAGCGGATCAAAGGCGCTATAGGACCGAAGGTCTCCTCGCGAAAGATCTTCATATCGGCGGTGACGTCGGTGAGGACCGTAGGTTCGTAGAAGGTTCCACCGAGCGCATGACGCTTGCCGCCGACGGCGGCCCTGGCGCCACGCGCGATGGCGTCGGCAACGTGTTCTTCGACCTTCGCCAGGGCGTCGCGGTTGATCAGCGGACCCTGCGTGACGCCCCGCTCCGTGCCCAACCCGACCCTCAGCGCACGAACGCGCTCCGAGAGCTTTGCCGCGAACGCATCATAGACTCCGTCCTGCACGAAAAGGCGGTTGGCGCATACGCAGGTCTGTCCGCTGTTGCGATATTTGGATACCATCGCGCCGTCAGCGGCTGCGTCGAGATCGGCGTCGTCGAAGACGATAAACGGAGCGTTGCCTCCCAGCTCGAGCGAGAGTTTCTTGACGGTCGACGAGACCTGTTTCATCAGCAGCCGGCCGACTTCCGTCGAGCCGGTGAAGGAAAGCTTGCGCACCGTCGGATTGGACGTCATCTCCGCGCCGATGGCGGATGCCTCACCCGTGACGACATTGAGAACGCCGGACGGAAATCCTGCGCGGACACTGAGCTCGGCAAGCGCCAGTGCCGAGTAAGGCGTGGCTTCGGCCGGTTTGATCACTACGGTGCAACCTGCTGCCAAGGCAGGTGCGACCTTACGCGTGATCATCGACGAGGGAAAATTCCAAGGCGTGATCGCAGCGCAAACTCCGACCGGTTGCTTGATCACCAGGAGCCGTCGATCGTTTCCGACCGTCGGAATGACGTCGCCGTAGATGCGCTTCGCCTCTTCCGCGAACCATTCGGTGTATGCGGCGCCCATGGAGATCTCGCCTTTGGATTCGGCGAGAGGCTTGCCTTGCTCCATCGTGAGTATCAAAGCGAGATCATCGGAGTGAGCTAGCTGCAGCTCCGACCATATGCGCATGATCGCGGCGCGCTCCTTCGGCGTCTTGCTGCGCCATCCTGCCCACGCATGGTCCGCCGCTTCGATGGCGGCTCGCGTCTCGGAAGCACCCATCATGGGTGCGCTGCCGATGCGCGCACCGGTCGCGGGATTCACGACATCGAACGTGGCCCCCGAGTCGGCATCGACCCAACTGCCGCCGACCAGACACTGCTGGCGCAGCAGGGCGCCGTCCTTGAGCGCGATGGGCGCCCGCCGTTCCAGACTATCGGGGGCCATTCGAGTCTCCTGTCGAGTTTGTCCAATTCGTGAAGCAGGGGTTCCTTTTGAGTATACGCGGGGCACCGTTCCCCCACCGATCGCAGGAGAGGTTCGCTAGCATAGACACGTTTCTGATGGCTCTTCGGTGACAACGATGAATACGCGCGAGGCTAAAATGACATTCCGGTCCGGTGGCCGGAACGAGAGTATGCGCGTGGTTTCTTGGCTGGTCGTCGCGCTCATCGCAGTCGCTATCGCTGCGCTGTTCTGGTACATGGTGGGGATACCCGGGCGCTCCTGGTCTTCTTCGCTGCCGCCGCTGTCCGATGACGATCGCGCGCTCCAAGAGCGACTGAAGGGGCACATCAGCGAGATCGCTTCCAGCGAACGCAACGTCTGGAAGCTCGATCGCCTCGAGGCCGCTGCTCTCCATATCGAAGCGAGCCTCGCCGGAGCGGGTTACCAAGTTCGTAGCGAGGAATACGAGAGCGGCGGCACAGCCGTGCGTAACGTGCTGGTCGAGTTGAAAGGGACCTCGCGTGCCGACGAGATCGTCGTCGTCGGCGCTCACTACGATTCGGTGCACGGCGCGCCGGGCGCGAATGACAACGGCTCCGGCGTCGCGGCGGTGATCGAGCTGGCGCGCGCGCTTCGCCAGTGGATGCCGACGCACACCTGGCGCTTCGTGCTGTTCGTCAATGAGGAGCCGCCATTCTTCCGCAGCGGCGAGATGGGGAGCCAAGTGCACGCGCGCGGCGCCCGTGCGCGAAACGAACGCATTGTCGCGATGTTCTCGCTGGAGACGATCGGGTACTACTCGCAGCAACCGGGAAGCCAGCATTACCCGTTTCCGCTAGGTCTTTTCTATCCGCATCGCGGCGATTTCCTTGCGTTCGTTGCGAATCTGGGCTCCCGAGCACTGCTGCAGCAGACGATCAGCGCATTCCGGGAGGAGGCAGCGTTTCCTTCCGAAGGCATCGCGGCGCCCGCGTTCATTCCCGGCGTGGACTGGTCGGACCAGAGATCGTTCTGGGAGCAAGGCTATCGCGCGCTCATGATCACGGACACCGCGCTCTATCGCTATCCCTACTACCACACGGCGCAGGACACGCCGGACAAGGTCGATTACGAACGGCTTGCGCGCGTTACGCGGGCGCTGGAGCGAACCTTCCGGACGCTGGATGCGACGCTGTGAAGTCGCCCTGCCGGTTGCGAGCCGCTTAAGCCGCTAACGACGCCGCCTTCGGGCGCAACGTCACCAGGGTCACGCCGATGAGCACGAGCGCGACGCCAATCATTTGCGTCGCGTGTACGGGTTCGCCGAGGATCCAATAGCCCAGAGCGATGGTGAACACCGGTCCCAGCGAGCCGATGAGCGAAGTCCGGTTGGCGCCGATGCGCTTGATCGCCTCGGCGATGAAGAAGGTGGGTAATACCGTTGAGAACAGCGCCATGGCGACGGATAGAACCTGGATGGACGACGGCGCAGCGAGCGCTTCAATGGGGCGCGTCGCCAGAAACTGCGCGAATACGAACGCCGAAGAAATCAACATCGCCCAGGCGATGAAACGCAAGCTGCCCAGCCGGACGATGATCGGCCCGCAGCCGATCAGATACAACGCGTAGCAGAACGCGCCGCCAAAAACCAGCCCGCTTCCGATCCAAAGTGCGCGCGCTGTGCCGGCAAAATTCAGGTCGAACAGGAATACGAGAAGGATGCCGGCGTAGGAGAGCGCCAGCGCTCCCATGATGCGTCCGCTGATGCGCTGCCTGAACAAAGCCGCCGAGAGCAGCACGACCAGCGTCGGGTAGAGAAACAGTATCAGCCGCTCGAGCGCTGCGGTGATGTATTCGAGGCCGATGAAGTCGAGAAGGCTCGCGACGTAATAACCGATGAAACCGAGCCATGCCAGAACTATCCAGTCCTTCCGCCCGATCGTCGGTGCGCCACCTCGCCCGGCTGCCCACCATGCCATCAGTGCAAAGCACGGCGCCGAATAAATCATGCGCAGGGTGAGCAGCGTCAGCGCATCGATCGGGGTCCAAGCGTAGGCGAGCTTGATCAGGATCGCCTTGAACGAGAAACCCAGCACACCGACCACAGCGAGCACGGGACCGCTCCAGTCCAATCCTGCCTGACTGGCCGCAGCCGTTTGCAGGCGCTGCTTCAATCCCAGCGCACGAGGCCGGCCCACGCCGTGCCCAAAATGACGACACCGAAGGCGATGCGATACCACGCAAACGGCACGAAGTCATGATGCGCGACGTAGCGCAGGAGCCAGCGCACCACCAGAAAAGCGCTGACGAACGCGACGATGAATCCGACGCCGATCATGGAAAGATCGCTGCCGACAAGCAGCGCACGGTTTTTTACAAACTCGTAGCCGGTTGCCGCGAGGAGCGTCGGTATGGCGAGAAAAAATGAAAACTCGGTGGCTGCGACGCGTGACAAGCCAAAGAGCATGCCACCAATAATGGTCGCTCCAGAGCGCGAAGTTCCCGGAATGAGCGCCAGGGATTGCGCCAAGCCGATCTTGAGCGCATCCGGCCAACGTATGTCGTCGATGTTCTCGATGCGCTTGGCAGTTGCATTGCGCTTTTGCAGCCGCTCGACCCACAGGATGATGAATGCGCCGATGACGAAGGCGGACGCGACAGGTACCGGCGCGAACAGGTGCGCTTTGATCGCCGACCCCAAGGCAAGACCCAATATCGCCGCTGGAAGAAAGGCGACGAAGAGATTCAACACAAAGCGCTGCGCCGAAGCGTCTGTAAACAAGCCTCGAGCGACCGCCAGGAGCTTTACCCGATACTCCCAGCAGACGGCGAGGATGGCACCCGCCTGGATGACGATCTCGAAGAGTTTTGCGCGTTCGCCCGTGTAGCCGAGAAGGGATCCGGCGACGATCAAATGTCCGGTGCTGGATACGGGAAGGAATTCGGTCAGACCCTCGACGACGCCAAGAATCGCCGCGCTGAAAAGGTTCGGTTCGATCGTCGACTCCCTGAAGCGACAAAAAAGGCCGGGCGACTTGCGCCGCCCGGCCGCGTCATTTTACCTCGCGCGCTACGCCGTGCGCTTGCCGATCGCAGACAGCGCCTGCGCGAGCATTTCGTCCGAAAACTTTGACGATGCAATTATACGTGGTCCGATCGCAGCTCCTGCGGACGCGCGAAGATCCACAGATGTTCCTGCGGCAGCTCGAGCCAGCACGTGGTGCCGTTGGTCGTTTTGCCGTAACAGCGCAGACGCAGTGCGCCGAGCTGGAAAAGATTTTCGCGCCGATCGCCGAGAAACATGTCGGTGATGAGCTCGGTTCGCACACGGTTGTCGCCCTCACCGTTGGCAATGCGAGTGCGCTCGAGACGGATGACACCGGTGGCGACGTCGCCGGTCTTGAGGTTTCCCCGAGCCGTACCCCACAATCGCCAGCCGTCTCCTTCCAGCATCGCTCGACCGTCAACAACCTGCGCGACCTTGCCGGGAAGTTGGTTGTTGCTGCCCATGAATTCGGCGCTGAACTGCGTCTGTGGCCGGTCGTACATCTCCTCGGGCGTGCCCTGTTGCTCGATGCGTCCGTAGTTGAGCAGCAGAATGCGGTCCGACATCGCCATCGCCAGCCAGGCCCGCGCTTCCTCGCGCAATTTGGCATCGAGGTTGGACAAGGGCTCGTCCATGAGCACCACCGGCGGGTTGTAGACCAGCGCTCGCGCAATCGCCACGCGCTGCTGCTGGCCGCCGGAGAGCTGGTGCGGCAAGCGCTGCGAGAGCGCGCTCAGGCCTAGATTGGTCAGCGCTTCGTGGACTCGGCGCTCGACGTCGCCGGCGTCCTTCGAGCGCAGACGCAAGCCATAAGCGACGTTTTCGAAGACTGTGCGGTGCGGCCAAAGGGCATAGGACTGGAAGACCAAGCCCAGATTGCGCTTCTCCACCGGAAGCTCGACCTTGGCTGCACCGTCATAGAGCACGGTTGCGCCGATGGCGATGCGACCTTCGTTCGGCTGCTCCAACCCCGCAACAGCCCGAAGAAGCGTGGTCTTGCCGCTCCCTGAAGCGCCGAGCAACGCCACCACTTCGCCCGGATTAAGCGTGAGAGACACGCCCTTCAGTATCGGGTTGTCGCCGTATTGCAGATACAACCCTTCGACGACCAGCTTGTTCGCAGACTTATTCATGAAGGCGGACTCCGAAGCGCAGCGCCACGGCAAGGCCGACGGCGACCAGCGCGATGTTGATCAGCGACAGCGCCGCGACCTGGTCGATCGCGCCGGCGCCCCACAGCGACACCAGCATCGAGCCGATTACTTCGGTGCCCTGTCCCAAGAGGTACACACCCGTCGAGTATTCACGCTCGAAGATCATGAACACCAGCAGCCAGCTCGCCAGCAGGCCGAAACGTATCAGCGGCAAGGTCACGTCCTTGAGCACGCGCGCGTTGGAGGCGCCCACCGTGCGCGCCGACTCTTCGAGCTCAGGACCGATCTGCAGCAACGCGCTGGAAATGAGGCGCATCCCGTAGGCGAGCCAGACCACGCTATAGGCAAGCCACACCGAGAAGATCGAGTTGCGCAGCTCCTTGACAAAGGGAACGAACAGAAAGATCCACAGGAAGGCGAGTCCGGCGAGCAATCCGGGAATCGCGCGCGGAATGAGCACGATGTAGTCGAGAATGCGCGCCACCCCACCGCGTTGGCGATGGCCAGCCAGTCCGATCGCGGTATAGCAGGCCACCGCAAGGCCTCCGCCGATGGTTCCTATCAGCAGCGTATTGATAATGGCTCGGACCTGGTCCGACTGGTCGGATACGCCGCGGAAATTGTCGAGCGTCACCACGTCGGCGAGATTGATGCCTTCGCCCCATTGTTCGACAAAGGCACGCAGCGCGATGCCCGAGATGGGCACGACGATGGTAAAGATGAGCCACAGCGCAACGATCGAAAGTGCGACCCATTTCCATCCGCCAAGGGGCAGCAGTTTCTGTCGCGTCGCCTTGCCTTTGACTGAGACGTATTTGCCCGCACTCTTGAGCAGCCATCGCTGCAGCAGCACCAGAGGGAATGTCACGGCGACGATGCACACCGCGACGGCGGCCATCAGGTGGTACGAAGGTGTGCCGAGTTTGTTGGTGAGCTTGTAGAGGTAAGTCGACAGCACCAGGCGGCCCTCGGGATCACCGAGCACCAGTGGCAACCCGAACAGCTCGAAGCCCAGGAAGAACACCAGCACCGCGGCGTAGAACAGTGCGGGCATGGTCATCGGCAGGCTTACGTTCATCGCCACCTGCAGGGGATTGGCGCCGACCACGCGAGCCGCTTCCTCGACGTCCGAGCCTAAGCTCTTGAGCGCCGCCGAGGAGTAGAGGTAGACGTGCGGCACGTGAGTGAGGCCGGCGATGACGGCGATGCTTGCGAGCGAGTAGACATTCCAGGGCACGTCGCCGACCAGATCTTTTGCCAACAGCGAGTAGAACCCCACCGGCCCCATCGACACCACGTAGCCGAAGGCGAGCACCATGGGCGAGACAAATACCGGGATCAGCACCAGCACTTCGATGCTGCGCTGCGCGGGAAGATCAGTGCGCGTGAGCAGAAAAGCGAGCGCCGCGCCCAGCGGAAGGGCAATGATCACCATGCCCGCCGCGATGAGTATGGAATTGAGAAACGCAGTCCAGAAGTCCGCGTCTTCGAAGATGAATGCGTACGCGGCCAGACCGACGCGGTGTTCCGGATTGAAAAACGGCGCATTGAGAAAGCTCTGCCAGAAGATGAGCCCTAGCGGCAGAAAGATGACCACCGCGGTGACCGCCACCACCGCGGTGCGCGGAATGCTGAAGCTACGTGCGGTCATATGCGTCGCCCCGGCGAAGGCCGGGGCCCAATTGCGCAATCACGCCAACTTTGGATCCCGGGCCTCGCGCGCTGCGCTCGCCCGGGATGACGCTACCTTCGTCGCCCCGGCCAAGGCCGGGGCCCAATTGCGCAGTCACGCCAACCTTGGATCCCGGACCTCGCGCTTCACGCTCGCCCGGGATGACGCAGCTGTTTCCGATCGCTGCGACGCTTCGCGTCTGGCTCTCGGACAGCTGCGTCACTTTCTGCCCAGCGCTGTCTGCCACTGCTTGAGGAATTCGAGGCGCTTGGTCTGGTCGAGCGCTTGCAACAGTTGATCGTTGACCGCTATCGGCTTCACGGCGTTGCCAAGGTCCTTCGCAAATCCTTGTCCAGAATCCTTGCCGGTCATGTCGGTACGAACCGAGTACAGCTCGGCTTGTTCAGCGGCGATGGTCTGTCCGCGCTTGGACAGTAGATAGTCCACCCACAGCTTGCCCGCATTGGGGTTCCTCGCGTTCTTGGCGAGAAAGACGAGGCGCGACAAAACCAGGTTGTAATCGGTCGTGAAAGCGATGCCGATGGATGGATCTTTTTTGGCACGAGTCAACGCATAAGATCCGAGAATGTTGTAGCCAATGAGGTTCTCGCCGGAGGACACGCGCTCCATCATCGTGCCCGTTGAGCTTTGCATGTTGACCCCGCGAGCGCCCATCGCCTTGACCAGATCCCAGAACGCCGGGTTGAGCTTGGCATCCTGGTTGACGAGCATGAAACCGACGCCCGACTTCTCCGCGTCGTAGGTAGTTACTTTTTTCTGATACTTCTCGGCCTTGGTGTTGAGCAACTTGGTGAAGTCAGCGTGCGTCTTCGGCACGTCCTCGGCGGGCACCAGGCGCTTGTTATAGACGATCGCGATCGGTTCGAAAGTGGTTGCGTATACCGTGTCCTTCCATCGCGCCCAATCGGGCAATGCCGCGCTCTCTGGCGACTTGTACGGCGCGGCAAGGCCGTCGGCCGCCAGCTTCATCTGCAGGTCCATCGCCGAGCTCCACACTGCATCGGCGGAGGTCGCGTTCGCCGCATTCTCACTTACGAAGCGGTTATAGACTTCGGTCGAGTTGAGGTCGGTGTACTCGACTTTCACACCCGGAAACGCGGCTTCGAAATCCTTGATCAGCGGCGTGACCAGCTTGGCATCGGTGGTCGAATAGACGACGACCTTGCCTTCCTTTTTGGCCGCGTCGACACTCTTTGCGTAATCGGCGGGATAACCGGCAGGAAGTTGCGCCCAGGCGCCGCTGGCAACGATCGCGCCACAGACGAGCGACGACATCAGTTCGAGGTAGCGCATGAGGGATTCCCCCTGGAATTCGTGCCCGCGCATGAGTCGCGGCGTTTCGATACTTTGTGCGGGGAGTTTACACCGTTTCCATCGGGCAAAACGCCGCGCCGCGATCGATGACTCGCCTCACTGGCCGCAAAGCGCAGCTGCGACTCGTTTTCGCGATGCGCGGTTGCTGGTATCGTGCGATTCTATTCCCTGCGATGGTCGGGGCGGCGTTGCCGCAACCGGCCTTACACACCTATGCCGAACGAGCATGAAGTGACCAACATGGCGGTGTTCTGCGATTTCGAGAACGTTGCCCTCGGCGTGCAGGATGCCAAGTACGAACGCTTCGACATCGCCAAAGTGCTGCAGCGATTGCTGCTCAAAGGCAGCATCGTGGTCAAGAAGGCCTACTGCGACTGGGAACGCTACAAGGGATTCAAGGCACCGATGCACGAGGCGTCGTTCGAGTTGATCGAGATTCCCCATGTGAGACAGTCTGGCAAGAACTCCGCCGACATTCGCATGGTCGTCGACGCGCTCGACCTGTGCTACACCAAAGCCCACGTCGATACTTTCGTGATCGTCAGTGGAGACTCCGACTTTTCACCGCTCGTATCCAAGCTGCGCGAAAACGACAAGCGAGTCATTGGCGTTGGCGTCAAGAATTCCGCCTCGGACCTTCTCATCGCCAACTGCGACGAATTCATCTATTACGACGATCTGGTACGAGAGAAGAAGAAATCTCCGCCGCGCAAGCATCACAAAGCTCCTGCGCGTGGCGAATCGGCGGCGCCGGCGAAAAAGGAAGAAGCACGTGCAGGGGAAGCCGTCGATCTCATCACCGAGACGGTCGAAGCGCTCGTCGCCGAGCGCGGCGAAGATGAGAAGATCTGGGGCTCGATGGTCAAGCAGGCGCTCAAGCGGCGCATGCCCGGCTTCAACGAGTCCTACTTCGGCTTTCGCTCCTTCAACGACCTCCTTCAGGAGGCCGAGCTGCGAGGGGCGCTCAGGCTGGAACGGGATGAGAAATCCGGCGGTTACACGGTGCGCCTTTCCATCCACGACGCATGAATCGAATCATGGCGCCCGATCTTCAAATGCATCGGCGCAGAGAGGTGCGCGCGAGCGCGCCGCGCGCCCTGCCGCGACGTCTGGGCGGTCTGCTCGGCGCGGTGCTCGCGCTCGGCGCCGCCGCCGCGGAGCCGGAGCTCAGCGTCACGGTCGGCGGGCGGATGGCGACCTATGCTCCAGCGGCGCTGCTAGGCCTGCCGGATGCGACGACGATCACGGTGCGCAACGACGTCGCCTACAAGCGCGACATGAGCTACCACGCGGTGCCGATGGCGGCGCTGTTGAAAGGCGTTGCGGCGGAGGAGTCGATCCGCTTTGTGGCCCGTGACGGCTTTGCTGCGACCTTGCCGGCGGCGCCGCTGCTCTCGCAAGGCGAAGGCGCGATCGCTTATATAGCGGTAGAAACGCCGGACGCTCCGTGGCCGGCGCTCAAGGCCGGTGACGCAGCGAGCGCCGGACCGTTCTATCTCGTGTGGCTGCGTCCCGAACGCTCCGGCATCGTGCCCGAGCAATGGCCCTACCAGATCGCACGCATCGAATCGGTCGCTCCCCTCGGTCGACGCTACCCTTCGCTCCTACCCGGCGCCGGCCTGTCGGTTCGCGATCCGGCACGGCGCGGCTTTCGCGTCTTTGAGAAGAACTGCTCGGTGTGTCATACCCTGAATCTCGGCGGCGATGCCGCCGTCGGACCGGATTTGAACGTGCCCTATAATCCCACCGAGTACATGCGCGTCGACGCCTTGCGCCGTCTGATTCGCGATCCGCAATCGCTCCGCAGATGGCCGGGAGCCAGGATGCCGGGCTTCTCGTCCGCGGTACTGTCCGATCGAGACTTGAACGATCTGCTGGCCTACCTTCGCAATATGGCCGATCGGAAAGTCCCGGTACCGGTGGCGAAATAGTCCGGACAGCGCGACAATCGTCATGCGTTCGTGAGTGGAAACGTCACCGCCCCCATCTCACCGGCGGTGAAGGAAGAGGTGTCCGGTGCCCGATGTTCGGCCGGCCGCAGTGGCCGGCCTGTTCTACCCTGATGCGCCGAAGACGCTCGGCGCCGAGATTCGCGCTTATTTGACAGATGCGGGTCGGAGCGCGACCCGACGCTGGCCCAAAGCGCTGATCGTTCCCCACGCCGGCTACATCTACTCCGGTCCGGTGGCGGCCAGCGCGTATGCGCTCCTGCAACCTGGGCGGGAAACGATCCGCCGTGTGGTGCTGGTGGGGCCGGTGCACAGGGTGCCGGTGCGCGGCCTCGCTCTGCCCGCGGCAAGCGCGTTCGCAACGCCGCTGGGCAGCGTGCAAGTCGATCAACACGCAGCCGAGTTGGCACGCACTCTGCCGCAGGTCACTGTCAGCGCCGCGGCGCATGCCTTGGAGCACTCACTGGAAGTACAGCTTCCTTTTCTGCAAAGTGTGCTCGCTGACTTCAGTATCGTGCCGTTCGCGGTGGGAGACGCTTCGCCCGAAGAAGTGGCCGAAGTTATCGAGCGACTCTGGGGTGGCGAGGAAACCATCATCGTCGTGAGCTCGGACCTTTCGCATTACCATTCCTACGAAGAGGCTCGGCGTATCGACCGGCAGACGGTTGAGGATATTCAGGCACTCGCCTCCGCGCTCGATCACGAGCAGGCTTGCGGCGCGACCCCGATCAACGGCTTTACGCTCTGCGCACGACGTCACGCGCTGTCGCCGACACTGCTCGATCTGCGCAACTCGGGCGACACAGCCGGCGACAAGTTGCGTGTCGTCGGTTACGCAGCGTTCGCCTTCAGCGGGGGGATATCCCATGCGTGACACTGCACTTGGGCTCGCGCTGATAACCAACGCGCGGCAGGCCATTGGCGCGGCGTTGGGCCGCGTCTTGGGATCGCCCACCCACCACCCCGGGTTGACCATGCTCGGCGCCACCTTCGTGACGCTGTTCCGTCATGGTGAGCTGCGCGGCTGCATCGGAACTCTCAAGGCGTACCGTCCGGTGGTTGACGATGTCCGGGCCAATGCGCTTGCCGCGGCATTCCAGGATCCTCGTTTTGCGGCGCTGAACGAATCCGAATTCGACACGCTGTCGGTCGAAGTGTCGCTGCTCTCGCCGCCCGAGAAGCTTCTTTTTGCCGACGAAGGCGAGCTGCTTTCGGCTTTGGAACCGGGCATCGACGGCGTGATCATGGAGTGCGCCGAGCAACGCGCCACCTTCCTGCCGCAGGTTTGGGCAACGCTGCCTGTGCCTCGCGACTTCATCGCCGAGCTCAAGCGCAAGGCGGGCATGCGCGATGACTTCTGGAGTGCAGCCGTGAACGTTTCCCGGTATGGCGTGACCAAATGGAAGGAAAGCGATTTCACATTGGTCGAGATATCGAATGAGTGATTATCCGGGTCGCTACTGGCATCGGCTGGACGACGGTCGTATCCAGTGCGACTTATGTCCGCGCGACTGCCGCTTGCACGAAGGTCAGCGTGGCGCGTGTTTCGTGCGCCAGCGCACGGGCGACGCCATGGTGCTGACCACCTACGGCCGCTCGTCGGGTTTTTGCATCGACCCAATCGAGAAAAAACCTCTCAACCAGTTCTATCCCGGTTCGAGCGTACTGTCCTTCGGCACGGCGGGATGCAATCTCGCCTGCAAGTTCTGCCAGAACTGGGACATCTCCAAGTCGCGCGAGATGGATACGCTGATGGATCAGGCGTCGCCACGCGCCATCGCCGAAGCGGCGCAGCGCGCGGGATGCCAGAGCGTCGCATTTACCTACAACGACCCGGTGATCTTCGCCGAGTATGCAATGGACACCGCGGACGCCTGTCGGGAGCTGGGGATCAAATCGGTTGCCGTCACCGCGGGCTACATGGGCGCGGAAGCGCGACGCGACTTCTACGCCAAGATGGATGCCGCGAATGTGGACCTCAAAGGCTTCACCGACGAGTTCTACGTGAAGCTGTGCGGCGCGCGCTTACGGCCGGTGCTCGATACGCTGGTCTATTTGCGCCATGCAACCGATGTCTGGACCGAGATCACGACCCTGCTGATCCCGGGCAAGAACGACTCCGACGCGGAAATCGAAGCGCAGTCGAAGTGGATGATGCGCGAGCTCGGATCCGATGTGCCGCTGCATTTCACGGCGTTTCACCCTGATTACAAGCTCACCGACATCGCGCATACCCCGGCGGCGACGCTCAAGCGTGCGCGCAAGATTGCGCTCGCCGAAGGGCTGCGCTATGTCTACACCGGCAACGTTCACGATTCCGACGGCGGAACCACCTTTTGCCCGGGATGCGATGAGCCGCTGATCGTGCGCGACTGGTACGAGATCCTGAGCTACGGATTGACCCCCGAGGGTCGGTGCGCGCACTGCGATAGCGAGGTGCCGGGCCGTTACGGACACTTCGAGCGGCCGTGGGGACGCCGCCGCGTCGGCGTGCGTCTCGCGACAGCTGCCTAGCGTCGTCGTTTATCGTCTTTGATGCTCCGCGTCGCTGCCGACGCAGTTCTACTGCTGCACGCGGCGTTCGTGGTGTTCGCGGTGCTCGGGGGATTGCTCGCGTGGCGCTGGCGATGGCTCGTGTGGTTGCATCTTCCCGCGGTGTCGTGGGCGGCGTTCGTCGAATTCACGGGCCGCATCTGTCCATTGACGCCGCTCGAAGTGGCGCTGCGCGAGCGGGCCGGCGAAGCCGGTTACAGCGGCGATTTCATCGGACACTACCTGACATCGATGCTCTATCCCGAGGGGCTCACCCGACCGATGCAGACCGCCTTCGGCATCGGCGTTGTGCTGATCAACCTGGCCATCTACGCGGCGATGGCGCGCCGGTATTTGCGCAGGCCGAACGCCTGAGAGTGCAGCTAAGCAATTGCAGCTCACGCGGGCGGCCACGCGAGTCCGAGCTTTTGCACCAGGCTAAGCGCGTTTGCCGGTGCATGCACCTTGTCGGTATTGTCAAAGTAGCAGTACACGTCGCGCGCCGGAGCGATGCCGGCAGGCTCGCTCGACATGCGGCGTGCGTCACGCGGTTCGCCTCCCTTGCTCCATCGGCGAATGCGCGCCGCCCAGCGGCTCAACGCGTCGTCGCTGTATGCACTCCGGTACAGCTCCTCGCCGCCGTGCAGGCGAATGTAGATAAAATTCGCAGTGACGTCGTCGAACTCGGGCCACTTGCCGGAGGTGTCGGCAACAACGAATGCAACCCGGTGCTTGCGCAGCATGGCGATGAACGAGGCTGTGGCAAAACTTTCGTGCCGCACCTCGAGCGCATGGCGCAGCGCTCGGCGCGGCCCGAACGCGATCCTCGCCCGGCTCTTGAGCTTGTGATCATGCCGCTGCGCAAGTGCCGTGGCCTGGTGGCTGTCGCGCGGCAATCGCGCGAGAAAATCCTCGATTAGCGCGGGGTCGTACTTGAGCGTCGGCGGAAGCTGCCACAGGAACGGCCCGAGCTTGTCGCGCAGGTTGGCTACACCGGAGGCGAAGAAATTCGCGAGCGCAGTATCGATGTGGCGCAAGCGAAGCATATGAGTGATATAGCGCCCGCCCTTGACGCTGAACACGAATCCCGGCGGAGTCTCGTCTCTCCAGGCGGCGTAGTTATCGGGGCGCTGCAGCGAATAGAATGAGCCATTGATCTCGATCGAGGAAACAGCGCGCGAGGCATATTCCAGCTCTCGCCACTGCGGCAGCTTTTTGGGATAAAAGGCACCGCGGCGCCAAGGCGGATAGCGCCAGCCGGAGACGCCAATGCGAATCGCGCCGGTCGCCATCATTGCGGCTCCCGCTTGGGCGGGACGACCCACGGCTACTACGAAATAAAAATCGCTTGACACGAGACACGGTTGCTCTCCCGGCGGGAGAGGGGTTGGGGGTGAGGGCCAGCTCATCCGCATTGCAACCGATGTCACACGGTTAGGAAACGCTCGATAGGTTCCTCAAGCCTTGCTGTAGATTTCCGCGCCCTTTTTTCGGAACTCGATCGACTTTGCTTCCATGCCCTTCGCGAGCGCGTCCCGATCGTCCACTCCCAGTTTCGCGGCGTAATCGCGCACGTCCTGGGTAATTTTCATCGAACAGAAGTGCGGTCCGCACATCGAGCAGAAATGCGCCAGCTTGGCGCCATGCTGAGGCAGCGTCTCGTCGTGGAATTCGCGTGCCTTGTCCGGGTCGAGACCGAGATTGAACTGATCCTCCCAGCGAAACTCGAAGCGAGCCTTCGATAGCGCGTTGTCGCGGATCTGCGCGCCCGGATGACCCTTGGCGAGATCGGCGGCGTGCGCGGCGATCTTGTACGCCATGATGCCGTCCTTGACGTCGGTCTTGTTGGGCAGCCCCAGGTGTTCCTTGGGAGTGACGTAACAGAGCATCGCCGTCCCGTACCAGCCGATCATCGCTGCGCCGATGGCCGAGGTAATGTGGTCGTACCCCGGCGCGATATCGGTGGTGAGCGGGCCAAGGGTGTAGAAAGGCGCTTCGCCACAGAGGCGAAGCTGCTCCTCCATATTGTGCTTGATCAAATGCATCGGCACGTGCCCCGGCCCTTCGATCATGGTCTGCACATCGTGCTTCCAGGCGATCTGAGTGAGTTCCCCCAACGTCGCCAGCTCGGCCATCTGCGCCTCGTCGTTGGCGTCGTAACCTGATCCGGGGCGCAGGCCGTCGCCGAGACTGAACGCGACATCATAGGCCTTCATGATCTCGCAGATATCTTCGAAGCGCGTGTACAGGAATGATTCCTCGTGGTGTGCAAGGCACCACTTGGCCATGATCGAGCCGCCGCGGGAGACGATGCCGGTCATGCGCTTGGCGGTCAATGGGACGTAGCGCAGCAGGACACCAGCATGAATGGTGAAGTAGTCGACACCCTGCTCGGCCTGCTCGATCAGCGTGTCGCGATAGACCTCCCAGGTGAGCTCTTCCGCCTTGCCATCGACCTTTTCCAGCGCCTGATAGATGGGAACAGTGCCGATCGGCACCGGAGAGTTGCGAATGATCCACTCGCGCGTCTCGTGGATGTTTTTGCCTGTGGAGAGATCCATCACCGTGTCGGCGCCCCATCGCGTCGACCACGTCATCTTCTCGACTTCCTCGCCGATCGAGGAGGAGAGCGCCGAATTGCCGATGTTGGCGTTGATCTTCACCAGGAAGTTGCGGCCGATGGCCATCGGCTCGGTTTCCGGGTGATTGATGTTCGCAGGGATGATGGCGCGGCCGCGCGCGACTTCGCTGCGCACAAACTCCGGCGTGACAGCCTGCGGAATCGACGCGCCGAAGCTCTGTCCCGTGTGCTGGCGCGTCACCAGCGCCGGCAGTGTCTCGAGCATCGCCCCGCGCCGGAGATTTTCGCGAATGGCGACGAATTCCATCTCGGGCGTGACGATTCCGCGGCGCGCGTAATGCATTTGCGTCACGTTGGCCCCCGATCTTGCGCGGCACGGCTTGCGCGTGAGATGGAAGCGCATGCCGACAAGCGCCGGATCGTCGAGCCGCTTGCGCCCATAGGCGGAAGAAGGTCCCGACAACGCCTCGATGTCACCTCGCTCGCTGATCCACCCTGCGCGCAACGGCTGAAGGCCTGAGCGGATGTCGATCCGCGCATCCGGATCGGTGTAGGCGCCGGAGGTGTCGTAAACGACGATCGGCGGGTTCTCCTCGACACCGAATGACGCTGGCGTATCGGACTGCGCAATCGAGCGCATGGGATCCCGATCGTCCGGCCGCGAGTCGGTGACGTAGATCGTGCGCGAATTGGGCAGCGGTTGCACAGCCGCGACGTCGACCTGGGCGTCGCGGGCGAAGAATCGGTCGTTGGCGTTCATGGCACTCCTCTGCAGCAGCGGAGAAAAGCGGCGGGGGAGCGATTGAGGGCGGGCCACGCTTCCCTGCGCCGGCATTATCCGCACAGGTACCAAGGGTCTGATCTCACCCGTCGGCACGGTGCGCCGGCAGGACCCCTAGCGTCGCGACTAAGTTACGCCATTATCAGTGTCGGATCAACCACCGGTGTCGCGTTCGGCGGGTTAGTATTGGCCGGGTTCACGTTCGCCAGCGAGGTGATTCAATGATGGATCGGCGCAAGTTCGTTGGCGCATTCGCAGGGGGCATCCTCATCGCACGGTCGGTCGCCGATGCCCAGCCCGCTGCGAAGGTGTATCGGATCGGCTTTTTCCTGGGTGCGACAGGCGAGTCGGTTGCGTCGCTATTCGACGCGCTCAGTGAAGGGCTGCGTGATCTCGGCTACGTCGAAGGACGCAACGTCATCTTCGAGCGCCGGTACGCCGACGGCCACATGGAGCGGCTGCCGAATATTGCCGCCGAGCTGGTACGCCTGCGGGTGGATGTGATCGTGACCGGTTCGACTATTCACGTCGCGGCCGCCCGACAGGCAACCACGACGATACCCATTGTCATGGTCTTTACGGCGGATCCCGTGCAAGCCGGCTTCGTTACCAGTCTGGCGCGGCCCGGCGGCAACGTGACCGGCCTGAGCGCCGATGCGAGCCCCGAGCTCTGGAGCAAGTACCTCGCTATTTTGAAGGAGACCGTCCCCAAGCTCTCGCGGGTAGGGGTGCTCGGCCAGATATCGGCGCTGGTCGAATTCGCAGAGATCGAGGCCGCTTCGCGAAAACTCAATGTAGCGCTCGAGGTCGCCGACATTCGCAGCCCTGGCGATCTCGACGGCGCCTTCGCCACGATGATCAGCAAGCGGGTCGGAGCCATCTTGATCGTTGTCAGTCCTTTGACCTACCTGCTCATGGAATCGATTGCGGAATCGGCGATCAAGCATCGCCTGCCTACGATCACCAACGCGAAACAGTACGCAGAAGCCGGACTGCTGATGAGCTACGGGCCTAATCTGCCGGAGCTCTACCGGCGGGCAGCGACCTACGTCGACAAGATTCTGCGCGGTGCGCTGCCTGCAAACCTGCCGGTCGAACAGCCCTCGAAATACGAGCTGACCATCAATATGAAGACTGCGAAGGCGCTCGCGCTGACGTTGCCGCAATCGCTGCTGCTGAGGGCCGAAGACAAGATTGAATAGCGAACAGTCCGACGCTCCCGAGCTGAACGTCGTCATCGAAATCCCGCGGGGCAGCTTTCTCAAGCGAGGTTCCACCGGTCAGATCGATTTCGTCTCGCCGCTGCCGTGTCCGTTCAACTATGGCTCGGTGCCGAGCTTTCTGGGGCTCGAGGGCGATCTGCTGGATGCGGTGGTATTGGGACCGCGGCTCGCCACGGGAACTCGGATCCGCATCAAGGCGTGGGGCGCCGTGATCCTGACCGATCGCGGCATGAGCGACGACAAACTGATCTGCAGCGATCGACCGCTCAGTGCGTCGCAGCGGCGGACGGTGCTGCGCTTCTTTCACTTCTACGCCAAATTCAAGGGGTTGCTCAATTGGTGGCGCGGTCGTCCCGGGCTCAATGCGTGCGGTGGTTGGTGCAGGGCTGATGAAGCGCTTACGCGGGCTCGACCGCGCGACGACTCCTGGCAGGGACCGCCGATTGAATTCTGACTGGCAAGCCCTCGACAACCCGATCGGGTCGTCGCTCGCGACTCGGCACGCGGCGCTTGCACGCGGCGGCGCCCTGGCGCGCCGCTATCCCCGCGACACATCGCCCCTGGGAGGATTCGCTGGCGCCTGCCTTGCGAATGTGGAGGCGCTGAGCGCAGTGGTCGACGTTGGCGACGACATCGCGTTGGTTGGGCCTTACGCGCCCGAGCTGCCACCGAACTGGGAGACGCTCTACACATCGCAAATCACGCAGATGTTGCGCATGGACCGTACGCTGCAGCGCGACCCCCGCGCAGGACGAGGATCGCCAATCGCGCTCACTGACAGATTGTGCCCGGCGCGACGAAGATCTGACGGGTGATCGCCTTGGTCTGGCTCACGCCGTTGAATGTGTAGGCAAAGTTGCCCGCGTTTCCATTGGTAAAGCTCAAGCTGACGGTCCCCACCTGCGTCGCCACGATCTTGCTGGGATCGAAAGGCAGCGCATTGAACGGCGGCCCGGTCGTTCGGTACAGCGTTCCCGCATACATCCCGGCACCGGTCTTTGGCGCGGTGGCAAAGAGCCACATCGGCGTGCGATCGGCGTCATAGGTGAACCAAGTCAGAAAGATGACGTCGCCCTGTTGCGTGACATTGAGTCCCCAGCCCGCTTCGCTGCCCGCGGGCGAGGCCCACCACAGGTCCTGATAGTTGTACGCCGTCGTGAGATCGCTCGACAGGTTGAAGGTGCATGTCGGCAGCTGTCCGAATACCTGACGCGTGATCGCCTTGGTCTGTGAAATACCGTTGACCGTATAGCTGAATGTCGCGTTGTTCAAATCGCTGAACGTGAGCTGGCCCGTTCCGACCGCGGTCTGGCGCACCTGGCTTGGAGAAAAGGGAACGGCGCTGAATGGCGGGCCTATCGCCTCTTCCAGCAGGCCGGAATAGATGCCCTGACTCACCAGCGTTGCAGTCATCGATCGCCACCAACCCTTGCCCGTTGCATCGTATGTAAACCAGGTCACGAACAAGGTGTCGCCCTGATGCGCGATGTTCATCCCCCAGCCTGATTCGGAAGCGGCAGGACGTGCCCACCACAATCCTCCGTAGTTGGGCGTTCCCGCCGCGACAACCTGAATCGCGGTCGCCGGTGTGGTGTCCCCAAAAGGCGTACCTTGAAAGCTCATCTGCCACTGAAGGTTGTACTTTCCGAGCGTCGTCGGTGCCACGACGAATGCGCTGAACGTCACCGTTGCGCCTGGTGCGACCGCCATCGGCAAGGGCACGTTGCTCGTCGCCCAAACGGTGTTATCGGTCCCGGTTACTGCGAGGCTGTAGCCATCAGACGGGGACCACGTTGAGGCGGTCGTGTTCTTGAAGGTCTCCGTGACCTGGAAGCTTGCGCCAGCCGGAACCACTGCGGGGACCTGCTGGCTCACGTATTGAGCGGCGTTGCTCACGGCGACCATGGGATCCGGCGTCTCTTCGCCGAAGGTGCCGTAGGCCTCAGACAACATTCGGAAACGAAACGGCGCGGGGGCAGCGAAGCGGCAGCCCAGCGGCTTGACCATGAATTCGAAAGTCACTTGCTCACCGGGAGCAACGTCGTGCGGCAGCCACACGCGATTGCCGCTGTGGCTTCCGTACGGATTGTTCTGAACGCACCAGTAATAATTGTCCTGGGGCTCCTGTGTCGCCAGAAATACATCCCCTGGAGCCAGGTACCACGTCGCGGTGCCGGTGTTTTGCATCGTTACGGAGACGCTGGTGAGCGCCCCGATGGCAATGAACGACGGCACGGTTTGCGAGACGAAAGCCGCGGAGTAGGCGCTTTGCGCCTGCACAGCGGTTGCGCTCAATGCCAGCATCGCGACGCCGATCATTTTGGCGGCGAGAGCGCGGGTGCGACCTGTAAGGGTGCCTGCGAGAATCAGGGAAACCGTTGTCATCGCCGAAATGATACGGCAAGCCCCGCCGCGCTGTAGCTGCCAACCCGCAAGCAGGCTGTCAGTGCGATTTCAGCTTTCTGACAGTTCAAGGGCGTAGCATTCCATCCATGGGCCTCGGACCGTCCGAATAGTCACGCCTTGCGTGTCCAATATCCTCCGATAATCGATCATGCGCATACTCGTCGTTGAAGATGACGCTCTCCTCGCGGAGGGTTTGATCAAACTCCTGACTCGCGCAGGTCACGCGGTCGACCACGCGACAACCGGCAAGTACGCCGATCGACTGCTGGCCGAACAGGCGTTCGACCTCGTGGTGCTCGACATCGGCCTTCCCGACATCGACGGATTCGAGGTCTTGCGCCGTTTGCGCGAACGCCATTCGACGACGATGGTACTGGTGCTCACCGCACGCGATGCGGTCGAGGACCGCGTTCATGGACTCGACCTCGGCGCCGAGGATTACCTCACCAAGCCTTTCTCGGTGAGCGAATTCGAAGCGAGAGTGCGCGCACTGCAGCGGCGTCTCGTGCCGCCTGCCGCCAAGCGACTGGTCTCGGGGCTGAGCATCGACGTCGCAGCCAAGCGCGTGCGCGCCCATGACAGGCCGGTCGAGCTTACGCCGCGTGAATGGGCGCTGCTGGAGCTGCTGATCACGCATCCGGGACGCGTTCTCAGCAAGGAGCAGATCGCGGACAGTCTCGCCGGTCTCGACGATCAGCTCACTGCCAACGCGATTGAGGTGCACGTTTCGCGGCTGCGTACCAAGATCGAGCCTGCCGGCGTGCACATCCGGACGGTTCGCGGGTTTGGATACCTGTGGGAAGCTGCCGATGAGTGACGAGCCGAGATGGGGCAGCAGCATCCGGACCCGTCTGCTCATCTTCATCATCAGCTCGCTACTGCTCATGGTTGCCGGCGGTGCGCTCGTCACCTACTGGGTAGCGCTGCACACCGTCACCGATGCCTACGACCGTTCCCTGCTCGATCCGGTATTCGATATCGCGGACAACGTCAGGATCGAAGCAGGCACGCCCCGCGTCGATCTGCCGAGCAAAGCACTGGACGCCCTCGTCTACGACAAGGTCGACAAGGTCATGTTCCAGATCCGTTCTCCCGATAACAAGATTATCGATGGAGCCGTCGACCTGCCGCCTCCGCCGCCGATGTCGGCCGGCGAGCACATGTTCTTCGACGGCGCCTACGGGGGAGAGCCGATTCGCGTCGCTGCGTTGCGTACCGCGACGGGATTCGTTGTCCAGGTGGGCGAGACCTTGCACAAGCGCAACCGCCTGGTCGCGGAATTTCTAGTTGCCGAGCTGGTCCCGAGTCTGCTCATTGCCCTGGCGGCGATTGCGCTCGCCTGGTTCGGCGTGGCGCACGGGTTGAAACCGCTCGAATCTCTGAGATCGGAATTGCTCGGACGCGCCCCGCGCGATCTGCGCCCATTGTCGGCGGCGTCCGCGTCGGTCGAGATCGCGCCCTTGCTGCGCGCCTTCAACGAGCTGCTTGCACGGCTGCGCGATGCGAACACGATGCAGCAGCGCTTTCTTGCCAACGCAGCGCACCAGTTGCGCACACCTCTGGCGGGCTTGCAGATGCACCTCGAGCTGTTGCTGAGGCGCGAGTTAGGCGACGACGTTCGCGCCGAGATCGAGCGCATGCACACGGCGACCGTGCGCGCGAGCCGCCTTGCCAATCAGCTGCTGGCGCTGGCAAAGGCCGAGGGGCCTGCCGATCGCCGGTCGGATCTCAGAGTCGTCGATTTGAAATCCTTCGCCGATTCGGCGGCGCGCGACTGGGCTCCACGAGCGCTGGCGCGGAAGATCGATCTGGGTTTTTCGCTCGAACATGCGCCGATCCATGGCGACCCTCTGCTGCTTCCCGAGCTGATCGATAACTTGATCGATAACGCGTTGCGCTACACGCCTTCGGGTGGCGCCGTGACGGTGAACACCGGATCGGAAACAACAACGTCGTACTTGACCGTCGAGGATACCGGACCGGGCATCCCGGCGGGTGAGAGAAACAGAGTGCGCGAGCGTTTCTATCGCGTCGCAGGCACGCCGGGCGACGGCTCAGGCTTAGGTCTGGCCATTGCGCAGGAAGTCGTGGACCGGCATGCGGGAGTGCTCGAGATCGCATCGCGCAATGGAAGCGGAGGCACACGCGTCCGCGTTTCGTTCCCACGTTCCAACTCCGCTGAAGTGTGACCGTCGTCGGAATGGCGTATAGGCGAGCGAGCCAGTCGATGGAGTCAAGCAATGGACAACGCAACAAGGATCCACCTCGTCGCCGTGTTCAGCGCCGCGTTGCTCGGCGGCGCCGCACAGGCATGGCCGATCGATCACAGGGTGACGCAGGAGACCACCGGATGGTGGAGCCACAACGTTTCGCTCGCGATCAGTGACACGTTGATCGTGGGTGAGATCGCGATCGGCTTGTGGGAAGGTGGTGAGTCACGCTTCGGCAAGACCGACTGGCAGGCGATCGACTCATCGGCTGTGGGGGGAATCATCTCCCAGACCAGCAAGTACATCTTCACGCGCTCGCGTCCGAGCCAGACGGACAACCCCAACAAGTGGTTTCAGGGCAAGGGCAACTACAGCTTTCCGAGCGGCGAGGTGACCAACGTCACGGCGATCGTCACGCCGTTCATCCTCGAATACGGGCACGATTATCCGGCGACCTACGCCCTTGCCCTGCTGCCCCTTTACACCGGAGCCATCCGCGTCAAGAATTGGGGACACTGGCAGACGGACGTGCTCGCCTCGTGGGCGCTCGGCGGGATAACCGGCTACTGGGCATATAAGCGCGAAAGCCCGTTGATTCTGAGCGTGATGCCGCACGGCATCATGGTGGGGCTCAAGACCTCGTTCTGACGGTTTCGGCGTCCCCGGTGAAACTGCCGAGGCCGACCGCTTAGAATGTCATCCCGGCGGAGGCCGGGATCCAAGTGCCTTCGCACGAGGCCTTCGCCGGAGCGACCCAAGTCCGCTTAAGCGCCGCCCTCGTCAAAACTCGAGCTTGTCTCCCGGATTGATCGGGAAGACTTTGGTTGGCGTCTCGCCGAGCGCATCCATATATTCCTTCGGCGTCCCGACCAGAAACTGATTGGTGCCGTAGTGCATCGGAATGGCGTACTTGGGCTTCAAGTATTCGCGGGTGACCATCGCCGCATCGCGAGGATCCATCACGAAGTGGCCGCCGATCGGGATCATCACCAGATCGGGTTTGTAATGCTCCGCGATGTACTTCATGTCGGTGAAGACGCCGGTGTCGCCCATGTGATAGATCTTGAACCCGTTTTCGAGCTCGATGATATAGCCGACGGGTTCGCCGCCCGCGTAGGTTTCTTTCTTCTTTGTTTCCGGATTGGTCAAGGTAAGCTCGGAATCGTGCTCGGCATGCACCATGCTGATTTTGATGTTGCCTCCGATGGGCGTTGCAGTACCGCTCTTGCCCATGCGAAAGGCAAGCTCTGCAGGGACGAGGTTGAGCGAAATCATGGACGCTTGCAACCCCTGGGGCGAAACGATCTTGGCGTTATTCTTCTTGGCGAGCGCCGGCGCATCCTCGAAGTGGTCGAAATGCGCATGCGTCACCAGGATGAGGTCCACTTTGCCAAGGGCGTCGAGATCCTTGTATTGCTGCGGTGTCTTCGGATTGTTGATGAGGTAAGGATCGGTGACGATGACCTTGCCGGTGACTGTCTTGATGCGCAT
>VBCY01000049.1 GCA_005882995.1 Betaproteobacteria bacterium | reverse complement strand
TTCGAGCATGCCCACGGCGATGAGCTCTCGGCGAAGCTGCTCGGGCGATTGAAAATGAATCCCGTGGAGGCCGAGCGCTGCCGTCGCCGCCGCATTCTCGGCGACATCGTCGATGAACACTGCGGACTCGGGCGCCACGCCGTGGCGCTCGAGCAGAATGCGAAAGATACGAGCATCGGGTTTGATGACGCCCTCCCTTCCGGAGACCACGATGCCGTCAAACCACGACAGGAAGGC
>VBCY01000367.1 GCA_005882995.1 Betaproteobacteria bacterium | reverse complement strand
CACGCAATCTGGCGATGCTGGACGTCGAGGAGCAAAAGCCGGAAGACGCCCGCAAGCGCTATGAACGCATGCTCGAGAAAAATCCCAAGGACGAACTGCTGCTGATGGGGCTCGCGGAGGTCCTGGCCATGACGGGGCATTCTCCCGATGAAGTAAAGGCGGCCATCGAGCGAGGAATTGCGGCCAACCCGACCGCCGTGCGACCCCGCCTCGCCTTGGTCTCGTATTACCTTCAGCTTGGCGATCGGAAATCCGCGCTGGCGGCGGCCCAGACGGCGAAAGAAGCGTTCCGCAATGAGCCGCAGATGGTGGAAGCATTGGGGGCAACACAACTTGCTGCGGGTGAAACCAATCAGGCGCTCGATAGCTTCCGTCAGCTGGTGCAGATGCAGCCACAGAGTCCCGCCGCGCTGATGCGTCTCGCCGAGGCGCAGGCGACTGTGAAGGACTATCAGGGAGCGATTGATTCACTGCAGTCGGCGCTCAGGATCCAACCCGACGACGCGATGGCCTGGGCGAACCTCGCGAAGGTCTATTTCCTCTCCGGCCGTCCCGATGACGCGATTGCAGAGGCTCGCAAACAGCAAAAGGAGCATCCCGATCGCGGATTGGGCTATACGCTCGAGGCGGAAGTGTTCGCCGCACAAAAGAAGTGGCCTGAAGCGGCGAATGCCTACGGTGAGTCGCTCAGGCGGCAGCCCCTTCCCATCGTCGCAGTGCGCTACTACAGCACGCTGCTCAAGATGGGAAACAAGGCGCAAGCGAGCGTACTTGCAGATCGATGGCTCAAGGAAAATCCCAAGGATCCGACCTTTTACATCTATCTGGGCGAGCAAAGCGTCTTGAATAAGGACTATAAGGATGCAGTTGCTTCCCTCGAGGCTGCGCTCAAGCGCGACCCGGACAATGCGCAGGTGTTGAACAACCTCGCCTACGCGCTCACCGAACTTGGCGACCGCAGAGCCACCGACTATGCGGAGCGTGCATTCCGGCAGGCACCTAACAATGCGAGCATCGTCGATACCTACGGCTGGGCGCTGGTGCGTACCGGCGATGGTGGCAAAGGCACCGAACTGCTGCGCGTGGCATCCAATCTTGCGCCGACGAATGACGAGATCCGGTTGCATTTCGCACAAGCGCTGCTGAAATCGGGCGACAAGGCATCGGCTCGACGGGAGCTCGAGAAGCTTTCGAAGGCCGAATCGGCATCATCCGTTCGTGCGGAGGCGGAAAAGCTTCTCGCGGGCATCTAGTGAGAATTACGCAACTGAGTGACGTTTGACCCTCACCCGCGCTGTCGCGCACCCCTCTCTCCCGGCGGGAGAGGGGTTGGGGGTGAGGGCCAGCTTTTAGCGCGCGCTTACGCAAATTCAGGATATGAACAAGAGTGTAACGATTGCAGTTGTCGGCCTCGGCTACGTCGGACTTCCGCTCGCCATCGAGTTCGGGAAGAAATATCCGACGATCGGCTTCGACCTGTCACGAAGCAAGATCGCGGCGTACAAGGAAGGCATCGACCCAACGCGTGAGGTGAGCTCGGAACAGTTCCGTGCGGCGACCGGCATCCGGTTCACAACCGAAGCGGTAGACCTTCGCGACGCCGAGTTCATCGTCGTTGCCGTTCCCACGCCGGTCGATGACGCGCACCGGCCGGATTTTGCTCCTTTGATCTCTGCCAGCGAGACCGTCGGGTCCAATTTGAGGCACGGAGCGACCGTGGTATTCGAATCGACAGTCTATCCGGGAGCAACCGAAGAGGTGTGCGTGCCGATCCTGGAACAGCGGTCGGGCATGCGATGGAAGCGCGACTTCTTCGTCGGCTACTCGCCCGAACGCATCAATCCGGGTGACAAGGAGCACACGCTTACTCGAATCACCAAAGTGGTTTCTGGCGACACACCCGATACGCTTGAAAAGGTGGCGTCCATTTACGGCAGCATCGTCGCTGCCGGCGTGCATCGCGCGAGCAGCATCAAGGTGGCCGAAGCGGCAAAGGTGATCGAGAACACGCAGCGGGATCTGAACATCGCACTGATGAATGAGCTCGCGCTCCTCTTTCACAAGATGGATCTCGACACGACGGAAGTGCTGCAGGCGGCGGGCACCAAGTGGAACTTTCTTTCCTTCCGCCCCGGGCTTGTCGGCGGGCACTGCATCGGCGTTGATCCGTATTACCTGACGCATAAGGCGGACAAGCTCGGGTATCACCCGCAGGTCATCCTTGCCGGCCGCCGCATCAACGACGGCATGGGCAAATACGTTGCCGAGCAGACGGTGAAACAGATGATCCAGGCAGGGTTTCCGGTCAAGGGCGCGCACGTCAACGTGCTCGGCCTCACCTTCAAGGAGAACTGTCCCGATATCCGCAACACCCGAGTCATCGACATCGTCCAGGAGCTTGTCTCCTACGGCATTGAAGTGCACGTTCATGATCCGGTGGCGGAATCGGCGGACGCACTTCGAGAGTACGGCGTCAAGCTCAAGGCGTGGGAAGAGTTGCCGCGCGCCAACGCCATCGTCGCTGCTGTTGCGCATCGCCAGTTCGCAGAGCGGCCTCTGCACGAATATGTGGCGAAGCTCGAGCGAGGCGGCTTGTATGTGGACGTCAAATGCCACGCCGATGCGAGCGCATTGCGCGCCCAGGGGATCACGGTGTGGAGGCTATGATCACTGCCTCGCCGCTCGCTGCCGAGCTCCCGACAACGCTGCGTGTCCGGCTCGCTGGACGGCGCAGGCGATGGCTGGTCACCGGCAGCGCCGGATTCATCGGGTCGCATCTTCTCGAGACCTTGCTCCGCCACGATCAGGACATTGTAAGTCTGGATAATTTTTCGACGGGATATCGCAGCAACCTCGACGAAGTTCGCGCCCTGGTCGGGGATTCGGCCTGGCAGCGTCATACATTCCTGGAAGCGGACTTGGGCAATCTCGACGCCTGTCGCAGCGCGTGCGAAGGCATCGACGTCGTACTTCACCAGGCAGCGCTTGGCTCCGTGCCGCGTTCGATTGAGGACCCGCTCGCCAGTCACGCAGCGAACGCTACCGGCTGCCTCAATCTGCTGGTCGCGGCACGCGATGCCGGCGTCAACCGATTCGTTTACGCCGGCTCGAGCTCAACCTATGGTGACCATCCCGGACTTCCCAAGGTCGAAGAGTCGATTGGCAGACCACTCTCTCCCTATGCGGTCAGTAAGTACGTCGATGAACTCTACGCACAGGTTTTCGGTCAATGCTACGGGTTGGAAACGGTGGGCCTGCGCTACTTCAATGTGTTTGGCCCACGCCAGGACCCCAAGGGAGCATACGCCGCCGTCATTCCGCGCTGGGCCGCCGCGATGCTGTCCGGTGCCCCGGTCACGATCTATGGCGACGGTGAAACCACACGGGACTTTTGCTACATTGCCAACATCGTCCAGGCGAACTTGCTCGCTGCCACAACCGAGGATCGAGCCGCCCTTGGCGAAGTGTTCAACGTGGCCGTTGGAGGTCGTATGTCTCTCAACGAGCTCTACGACGCCATGCGCGAGCTCGTCCGAGCGACCCATACCGGGTTGCACATCCCGGCAGCGACTCACAAGGCATTCCGGCCCGGCGATATCCGCCATTCTCAGGCCGATGTCTCCAAAGCGCGCCGGGTACTCGGCTACCAACCGACCCATGACGTCAAAGCCGGCCTGTCTGAGGCGCTCCCTTGGTACGAAGCTCACTTCGCTCAAGCCAGCTTCCAGCGCGCGCGTAGTGTCAATGATGTTCGAGGCGCTGCCTGATCGCAAGGCCATCGGCCCAAAGCCGCGCTGCGCATTCCTGATCGCAGCGCTGGCCGTATCGACGCTTGCTGCAGCAGAGCCCGAGCCTGGCCTGGCGGCGACAGAGACAACCGAACTCGTCACCAAGGCAATCGCTTACGAGCACGGCGAGGGCGTGCGCAAAGATCAGAAATTGGCGGCAGAGCTCTATTGCCAGGCCGCTCGTGACGGAGACACCAACGGCATGTTCGGCCTTGGCTGGATGTATGCCAACGGAAGAGGTGTGGCGCATGACGAAGCGATAGCGGCCTCGCTTTTTGCGCGGGCGGCTAGGCTCGGGCACGCGCAGGCGCGCGACATGGTTCGTTTTGTCGGTGAAGACCAGGGGATCGTGCTCGAATGCATGCTGCCGGCGCAGCCGGATACTGTCGAAGCAGCCACAGTTGCGTCCGCCGATCCAATCAATGATTTGCCGCCTGACAAGAAACGCATTGCACAGCTCGTCGTTCAGGCCGCGCCCGGTTACTCCATCGACCCGCGGCTTGCGCTGGCGATCGTTACGACGGAATCGAACTTCCAGCCCGACGCCCGTTCACCCAAGGATGCTCGGGGGGTGATGCAGCTCATCGCCACGACCGCCACCCGCTTCAGCGTCAAGAATCGCCTGGACGCGAAAGAGAATATTCGCGGAGGACTCGCTTACCTGCGCTGGCTGCTCGCCTACTACGAGGGCCAGGTAGCGCTCGCCGTGGCGGCCTACAATGCTGGAGAGGCGGCGGTCGACCACTATCGAGGCATACCGCCGTATCGCGAGACTCGCGACTACGTGCGCCGGGTGCTACGCTTGTATCCCAGCGAGAGACATCCTTACGATCCGCGCACGGTGGAACCTTCGCCGGTGGTCTCGCGCCCCACCGATTCTTCGCAGTAGGAGTCGAAGATCCGATTGCGTCGCACCGTTTCGGCAGTGCTGCGTTGGCTCGCAAGCGCTACTCTGCTGACGGCTTCGCTTCTGCCTGCGACCGGCGCGTACGCGGACAATTCGCTGACCATCGAGCGCGTGAAGGCCTCGGTCGTCGCGATCGGCACCTTCGAGCGCACACGAACGCCCCAGTTTCAATTCCTCGGTACCGGTTTCGCCGTCGGAGACGGAACACTGATCGCAACCAACGCCCACGTTCTGCCGAAAGTGCTCGATGCCGCGCATCAGGAGATCCTGGCGATCCTTGTCCCGGGACAAACCAGAGACAGCGGTGACCAGGCTCAGGGGCGTGAAGCCAAGCAGATGGCCGTGGATGCGGAATCCGATCTGGCGCTCATCAAAGTACAGGGCGCGGGGTTCCCGCCGTTGAAGGTCGGCGATTCGGATCGCGTCAAGGAAGGTCAGGAAATTCTGTTTACCGGGTTCCCAATAGGTGCCGTACTCGGTCCTTTTCCTGCAACGCATCGCGGCATGGTGTCCGCCATCACGCCGATCGCGATCGCGCAGCCTCGCGCAAGCAACCTCGATGCGCAACTGATCCGCCGCCTGGCGAGCGGCGCTTTCGCGGTGTTCCAACTCGATGCGACCGCTTATCCGGGCAACAGCGGCAGTCCGGTTTACGATCCGGCCACCGGCGAAGTGCTGGCCGTGATTAACATGGTGTTCGTCAAGGGAACGAAGGAAACAGCCCTCACTGCTCCGAGCGGAATTACCTACGCCGTTCCGGCAAACCGCTTGCAAAGCCTTCTCAAGACAACCCCCTGAAAGAAGGAACGCGCAATCGACGTCGTCTGGCTGAAGGCGATCATCAAGGCGCTGGCGCTGCCGCCGACCGGGCTGCTTCTGCTCGCGGTCGCCGGTCTTGCGCTTCGTCACAGACTTCCGCGCGCCGGCATTGCGATGGCGTGGAGCGGCGTGGTGCTTCTGTTCTTGCTCTGCTTTCCCGTCGTAAGCGGATTCTTGGTGCGTAGTCTTGACCGGTCCCCGCCGTTCGACATCGTCCATGCACCCGAAGCCCAAGCGATCGTCATACTCGGCGGCGGCGTGCGCAGGCATGCTCCCGACTACGGCGGCGATACGCTCGCTGAATTGACACTGGAGCGCGTTCGATACGGCGCCCGTGTGGCCCGGCTCACTCATCTGCCCGTGTTGGTGACCGGAGGCACGGTCCTCGATGGCGAGGCGGAAGGCAAGCTGATGCAAGCCGCGCTGGAGCGCGAATTCGGCGTCAATGTCCGCTGGGTGGAAGACCGATCGCGAAATACGCACGAAAACGCTACCTATTCCGCAGAGATCCTCCACCGAGCCGGCATCGGCAGCGTCGTGCTAGTCGCGCACAGTTTCGATATGCCACGCGCGCGTGCCGAATTCGCGTCAGCGGGGATCAGGACACTCGCCGCACCGACGGGCATCCCTTCCGATGAAGCGCCCAGGGTGATGGACTTCGTCCCCAGCATGGGGGGATTGAGGACCAGCTACTACGCCGTCTACGAAATAGTCGGCAACCTCGTCCGATGGACTTCGCGCGCCATGGGGAGCAGCTATTGAGAATTCCGCAACCGAGCGACATTTGACCCCTCACCCGCGCTGTCGCGCACTCCTCTCCCGGCGGGAAAGGGGTTGGGGTGAGGGCGAGCTCATCCACATTGCAACCGATGTCACGCAGTTAGGAAACGCTTAATGGGTTCCTTAGCCGCTCCACATTCCCATGGGCGCAAGCCGGGTCACGCCCGCCTTGCGTTTCCAAAGCGATAAATCGTCAAGCGCCCGGCGGCGATGATTCCTTGTGCGTCTCGACCATTTGCAAGGGTTCGTCGCGCATCTCGGTGCGCGGCGGACGCACTCGCCCACGACGGTGCATTTGAGGTTCCTCCTCCAGTGCTTCCGGTGCGCGCTCTCGAGTCGTCTCGACAAGCACTAAATCCGACTCTGGCGGCAGTTGCAGCGATACCCGAGGAATGTCCGGCGCATTGCCAGGCAGGTCGACCTCGTCGCGGCTCGCCAATGCGGGAGGGCCTGTATCCACGACAGCGCGCGTTGCAGCGGATACCGGGGATGACGCGGGTTCCGGCGCTGCGGGGTCGACGCGTTCCTGAGGCGGGGCTGCGCTCGGAGCCACGACAGGCGTCCACGCGTTCGGAATCGTATCGTCCGTTGCCAGTTTGCCGCCTGATACCGCCGCCTCGGTGGACGGCGCTGGCGCGGCGGCTTCTTCACGGATCTCCTGCGGCCTTCTTTCAGCCTGAGCTGCGCGTTCCGAGCGATCGCCGCGGTCTCGACCTCCGCGGCGCCGATCGCGCCTGCGGCGCCCCCCTTCAGCTCGCTCGCCTTCCCGGGGCGCAATCGGCTGACCCTGGGTTATCGCCGGCGCATTGTGATCCATGGTGACGGGCTGGGCCTGCTGCGCTTTGGCTTCGCGCGGAGGACGTTGCCTTGATCCGTCGCGGCGCTCATCGCGCGTATCACCGCGTTGCGCGTCGCGCGGCTGATCGCGCTCGCGTTTCGGCTGCTGCGATTGGCCGGCTTGAGAAGAGCGCTGCCGCCGCGAGTCGCGCTGACCATCGCGCGGCTGATCGGGTCGCTCGTCGCGACGTCCGCGGCGATCCCGATCCGCACGTGCGCGACTTTGAGCGTCCCGCGGAAGGCTTGCCGGAGCCGGAGCTGCTATGGCCTCTGCGGGCTTGGAACGGAACCACCCAAGGACTTTGTTGAGCCAGTTTTCCTGTATCGCCGGCGCGGCTGCGCGCTCGACCGGCATTGGAGCCGGGCGGACCGGCGTGATGCCCTTGACGACGGCTTCCTGTCGCGGCTCGCGTGCCTCCTCCTTCTTCTGCTGGACGATATCCTCTTCCTCCGGTCGCTCCACCATGTCGAAGCTCGGCGGCAGCGGCTCTGCCTGATTGAGGTCGTCGTGCCGGAGTCGCTGCAATTTGTAATTCGGCGTCTCGAGGTACCTGTTGGGAACGAGCAACAGATTGACCTTGAAGCGTGCCTCGATGGTGTGAATCTCGGCCCGCTTTTCGTTGAGCAGGAACGTCGCAACGTCCACTGGCACCTGCGCCACGACTTGCGCAGTGTTTTCCTTCATCGCCTCTTCCTGCAGGATGCGCAGGATATGAAGAGAGGTGGATTCGGTGCCGCGGATGTGTCCGATACCGTGGCAGCGAGGGCAGGCGATGTACGCCGACTCCGCCAACGCCGGGCGAAGACGCTGGCGTGAGAGCTCCATCAGCCCAAAGCGGGAAATCTTGCCGAGCTGCACTCGGGCGCGGTCGTACTTGAGCGCGTCCTTGAGACGATTCTCGACCTCGCGCTGGTTCTTCGCGCTCTCCATGTCGATGAAGTCGATGACGATGAGACCGCCAAGGTCTCGCAGGCGTAACTGACGAGCGATCTCTTCGGCGGCCTCCAGATTGGTCTGAAAGGCCGTGGTCTCGATATCTCCGGCGCGAGTCGCCCGCGCCGAGTTGACGTCTATTGAGACCAGCGCTTCGGTGTGGTCAATGACGATCGCGCCCCCTGCGGGCAATGGCACCTGGCGAGCGTACGCGGTCTCGATCTGATGCTCGATCTGAAAGCGCGAGAACAGGGGAACGTCGTCCTTGTAGAGCTTCACCCGGTGCACGTTGGCAGGCATGACATGGCTCATGAACTGCTGCGCCTGCTCATAAATCGATTCGGTATCGATCAGGATTTCGCCGATATCCGGGTGGAAGTAGTCGCGTATCGCGCGGATGACCAGGCTCGATTCCTGGTAAATCAGGAAAGCGCCGGTCTGGCTCTGCGCGGCGCCGTCGATTGCCTGCCAGAGCTGGAGCAGGTAGTTCAAGTCCCATTGCAGCTCTTCAAGCGAGCGGCCGATGCCCGCGGTACGAGCGATCACGCTCATCCCATCCGGGACCTGGAGCTGGCTGATCGTGTCGCGCAGCTCATTGCGCTCTTCGCCCTCGATCCGGCGCGATACGCCGCCGCCACGGGGGTTGTTCGGCATCAGGACCAGATACCGGCCGGCGAGCGAAATGTAAGTTGTAAGCGCAGCGCCTTTGTTACCGCGCTCGTCCTTATCGACCTGGACGATCAGCTCGCGACCTTCCTTGAGCTGGTCCTGAATGCGGCTGCGGCCGCCTTCGCCATCGCGCAGATAGTCGCGGGATATTTCCTTGAAAGGCAGGAAACCGTGCCGATCGGCACCGTAGTCGACGAAGCATGCTTCAAGGCTGGGCTCGACGCGGGTGATAACCGCTTTGTAGATGTTGCTCTTGCGTTGTTCCTTGCTGGCGGACTCGATGTCAAGGTCAATCAGTTTCTGACCATCGACGATCGCCACCCTGAGTTCTTCCGCCTGAGTGGCGTTGAACAGCATACGTTTCATGGGCGCACCCCCTCAAACCAGTCTTCGGCAGGACTGTGGCGGATGAAGCGGGCGGCGCCGACGAGGCGCGCTTGAGGCTAGCGGGCGGCGGGCGAAGTTGGCGAAGGCGAATTCGCCCGCGCAGGCAGCGTACGCTGCCCATCTGCGAGAGGACCGATGCGGATATCAGGCATCATCGATTGCGGCGCAAGCGCCGGGCTCGTCTCGGAGCGTGGATCGTAATTGTTCGCGTTGTCGCTCAAACGGATTGCTGACTGCGTCTACAACAGGTCAAGAAAAATCGTTTCATGCAGTCGGTACAGAATTCGTCGCGTCATGTGCCGCGCGTCTAGCCGCTCATCGGCCACGGCCGGTGCGGAGACTTCGCTATTGCATTAAGATCGTTACTTTTCCGGGTTGCAGCGTCCGGACGGTGAGCCGATGTAACCGGTTCGCCCCGAATCGGGGCCAACGACTGGTGCGATCACCCGTTGCCTTGGGGCTTGCACTGGATTGGGGGCGCGGCTGGCCGCGATCCATCCGCCACTCGTTGCTGCCGTCTACAATTATAAGGAAATGAACGATTTAAGCAAGGATGCTGTCAACCGCCTTGCAGTGAACGAAGCCGCCGCCGGGCAGCGCATCGATAATTTCCTGCTTCGCCTGCTCAAAGGCGTTCCCAAGAGCCACGTTTATCGCATTCTGCGCAGCGGGGAAGTGCGCCTCAACCGCAAGAGAGTCGGACCCGACGTCCGACTGGCGGTGGGCGATGAATTGCGCATCCCTCCGATACGTACGGCGACGCAGTCCGTAGTCCAGCGAAGCGCTCCCAAGCTTCCCTCGCTTCACGTCATTTTCGAGGACGAGGTATTGATCGCACTCGACAAGCCAGCGGGATTGGCGGTTCACGGCGGCAGCGGTGTCGCGTTCGGATTGATCGAGCGACTTCGGTCGTCGCGGCCCCAGGCCAAGTTCCTCGAACTGGTGCACCGCCTCGATCGCGATACATCGGGCGTGCTGCTGGTCGCCAAAAAACGCCCGGCGCTGATTTTTCTTCATGCAGCATTGCGCGAAGGCAAGGTGGACAAGCGCTACGTGGTTCTGGTGAAAGGCAAATTTCGCGATGTGAAGCGAGGCGTCGATCTGCCGTTGAGCAAATTCATCACCGCCGCGGGAGAGCGACGCGTCCGCGTCGAAAGCGGGCAGGGTCAGCACGCCCGCACCGTTTTCCATCGGCAGCGCGTCTGGCCAAACGTCGATCCTCCGGTTAGCCTGCTTGAAGCGGAGCTGCATACCGGACGCACCCATCAGATTCGCGTGCACCTGACGCATCTTGGTTTTCCGCTCGCCGGCGACGACAAGTACGGCGACTTCGCGTGGAACCGGGCCCTCGCCAAGCGTGGACTGAGGCGCATGTTTCTCCACGCGCGGCGGCTGGAATTCGAGCATCCTGTCGACGCTCGCCCGCTGGTGCTGGAAGCCCCGCTGCCCGCCGAGCTCTCAGCGTTTCTGGCGCAGCTCGACTCACCCGGGGACGCCGGTGGTTGAACCGCTGCGACATTACCGCCTTCTCGCATTCGACTGGGACGGAACGCTGGCCGATTCAACAGGGCTTATTGCCCGCGCTCTACAGCAAGCATGCCGCGATCTCGGCTTGCCGGTACCCTGCGACGATGCTGCGCGGCATGTCATCGGCCTCGGTCACGCCGACGCCATCCGTTACCTCGCTCCCAATCTAGAGCCCGCATTGCATGCAAGCTTTTCGGAGCGCTACAGTGTCCATTACCTTTCGGGCGATGCGGCCATTCCCCTTTTCAACGGCGTGCGCGAAATGCTTACCGAGCTCGTCGAGCGCGGGTTCCTTCTTGGAATCGCCACGGGGAAAACACGTCGGGGACTCGCTCGCGCGCTGGCTCAGCACGGAATTGCACATCACTTCGCTGCTTCACGCTGCGCTGACGAAGGTTTTCCCAAGCCCCACCCCGACATGTTGCAAGCGCTCATGGATTGCGCGGGCGTCGAGCCGGTACACACGCTCATGATCGGCGACACGACGCACGATCTGGCACTGGCGCGCAACGCCAGGGTCGATGCAGTGGCCGTCGCGTATGGGGCGCATGCCCCGGAAGGCCTCGCTAAAATGGCGCCGCTCGCGACGCTGCATTCGATTGCGGAGCTTCGGGCATGGCTGACGGCGAACGGCTGATCTGCGCAAGTGAGGCGTTGGTTGACGGCGGACTTGGCGTCCGCTTCGAGCTTCGACGCGCCGGCGAGTCGCTCCCGGCGTTCGTCGTGCGGCATCGTGGGCAGATCCACGCCTACGTCAATGAATGCCGGCACCAGGATAGCGAGCTTGACTGGAATCCGGGAGAGTTCTTCGACTCGGCCAAGTTATACTTGATTTGCGCGACGCATGGCGCCGTGTATCAACCCGAAGATGGCTTGTGCATCGAGGGCCCGTGCCGCGGTGCGCGCCTGATGCCAGTGTCCGTACACGAGCACGATGGTCGTGTTTTCCTGAGCGAGTAGGGGACCCCATGCCGGAAGAAAACTGGGAACGTCGCATCATCGAGCGCCTCGCCACCGAAGGCCTGCTCGAACAGCAGCGCGCCCGCCGCTGGGGCATTTTTTTCAAGCTGCTCACCTTCGCGTTTCTTTTCATCACGCTGTTCGTCGTGATCGCGTCATTGGTGGAGACCGAGCGCACCTGTATCGACAAGTGCACAGCCATGGTGGAGATCAAGGGCGAGCTCGACGCGGATAGCCGCGCCAGCGCCGAGAATGTGATCACCGGGCTGCAGGCGGCATTCAAAAACAAGGGCACTCAGGGCGTTGTCCTGAAGATCGACAGCCCGGGAGGCAGCCCGGTCCAGGCGGGCGCAATCAACGATGAGATTCACCGCTTGCGGGGCAAGTATCCTGACACGCCTTTGTATGCGGTCGTCGGCGAACTGTGCGCGTCCGGAGCGTATTACGTAGCGGTTGCCGCCGACAAGATTTACGTCGACAAGGCGAGCCTAATTGGCTCCATCGGGGTCATCATTGATGGGTTCGGGTTTGTCGGCTCGCTCGAGAAGCTGGGCGTCGAGCGACGCGTGCTCACCGCCGGCGAAAACAAGGATTTCCTCGATCCCTTTTCACCGCTTCCGGACAAGCAGAAGGAATACGCGCAGAGGATGCTCGACGAGATCCACCAGCAGTTCATTGCCGTGGTGAAAGAGGGACGCGGCTCACGCCTGAAGGAATCGCCGGAGCTGTTTTCCGGGCTCGTATGGAACGGACAGCGGAGCATCGAGTTGGGGCTTGCCGACGCCCTGGGCAGCGTCAGCTCGGTCGCCCGCGACGTGATCAAGGCGGAGGAGGTCGTCGATTTCACTCCTCAGGAAAACATCGCCGAGCGGGTCGCGAGGAAGTTCGGCGCGACCTTGGGACGGACGTTTGCTTCGACGCTTAGCAGCGGGCTGCGGCGGCACTGAGGCGCTCCGATTTGCTGCTGGCGCGGTGCAATTCGTCGTCCCCGCGCAAGCGGGGACCCAGCGGCGTTCGAGCAAAGACACTGGATTCCCGCGTTCGCGGGAATCACGGACGCGTCACTCTCGCGCCTTCGGTGCCTTGTCGATCCCTTCGATCTGGGCGCCGGCGCTGATTCCGCGCTCGGCGAACCAGCCTTTTTTCATCTCCAGGGCGTACAGCGCCTGTCCGCGCGACGGATGCGTGGATTCGGTGAGCGGCGCCATGTCCTCGATATTGAGGATGTGTCCATCGGCGGCGATGAAGGCGATGGAAAGCGGCACGTAGGTGTTGTGCATCCAGAAGGCCATCGGCTGCTCTTCGGGAAAGACGAAGAGCATGCCGTGATCGGGCTTGAGACTGAAACGGTTCATCAAGCCGGTGGTTCGCGTTGCTTGCGTCGCTGCGACTTCGGCGACGAGACGGTGGCCGGCAATGCCGAGTTCGACGGTCTTGAGCTCTTGCGCGCACGCGGGCACAGCCGGCGACGCCCACACTAGCGCCGCGACAAACAGTCCGCGCAGCACGCTGCTATTGCGCATGGCGGCGCGCTGCCCGTAGTTGATAGGCTACCCACAGCAGAAGGCTCGCCAGGGTGAACCCGGCCATTCCGAGAGCCATCGCTTTCAGCGACTGTGCAAGGAGCGGCGCAATTGAGCCCGCGTTGACCGCGGCGAGCGCAAAGTGAATGAAGCTCTGCAGCGATGAGGCGAGCCCGCGCATGGTTGGAAAGAGGTCAAGGAGGAGCAGGGAGGCCGTGGGCATCAGCACGCTGCTGCCCATGGTGAACAACATGATCGGCAGCACGTGCCAGGGCACTCCCGGCGACACGAACCAGGCGACGCCCAAGTCGAAGGCAACGCCGGCAAACATCAACGCGTAGGCGACGCGCACGGTACGCCCTGTGGAAAGACGTCCCGCGCTGCGTCCGGATATCGCCGCACCGATCATCACGCCGGCAATCATCGGGATGAACAGCCAGGCGAAGCCGTAGGTCGATACGCCGAGGCGATCGATGAGGAAAGTCGGCGCGCTCGCGATGTAGATGAAGAAGGCGGCGAAGTTGAGCGCCGGAATCGTCGCCAGCAGCAGGAAATCGGGATGGCGCATGACCGCTGCGTAGCTGTGAAAGAGTTTGTCTGGGGCGAGCGATTGCCGGCCGTGAGCTGGCAGGGTCTCGGGCAGTTGGCGCTGCGACCATAGCCACAAACCAATCACCAGCACGAACAGAACCCAGAAGATGGACCGCCAGCCCAGGGAATTGAGCAGGATCCCGCCCACCACCGGCGCGACCGCCGGAGCGATGCCGAAGACCAGCGTGACTTGCGCCATCAATCTCTGTGCTTCTGCTCCATGAAAGCGATCGCGGATGATGGCGCGTCCGACCACCAAACCGGTACCTGCCGAGAGTCCCTGCAGTGTGCGAAACAACCACAGCGTCTCGATGTTCCCGGCGATCGCGCAGCCGAGCGTGGCCACGGCGTAGACCGCGAGCCCCGCGAGCACGACTGGCCGCCTGCCGAGGGAGTCCGCCAGCGCACCCTGCCACAGCATCATGAATGCATAGGCGAACAGATAAGTGGACAGCGTTTGCTGAACAGCAAGCTGCGGGACGTCGAATTCGCGGCCGATGTCGTGAAAGGCCGGCAGGTAAGTGTCAACGGAGAACGGACCGAGCATCGCCAGGGCGGCGAGCAGTGCCGCCAGCGACCAATTGCGACCTGCCGATTCGTTCATCTATCGCCACGCGAGGCAAGCGCGTTCAAAGCTCATACTGCTCGCCTTCGCCGCGGAGCGCAGCCTCGATGGCGGAGCGATCGAATTGAGGCGCGAACAGCGTGATGAAATCGTAGACGTACCCGCGCAAGTAGACGCCGCGCCGCAATGCGAGCCGTGTGGTGCTGGCCGCGAACAGATGGCTTGCTTCGATTTTCTCGAATTGAGCATCACGCACGGGGTCATAGGCCATCTGCGCCACGATACCCACGCCGAAGCCGAGCGCGACATAGGTCTTGATGACGTCGGAATCGAGGGCCGTGAGCACGACATTCGGCGAAAGTCCCTTGGCGGCGAAGGCCGCGTTGATTTGCGAACGCCCCGTGAAACTGAAGTCGTAGGTGACAATCGGGTATTGGGCAAGCGCTTCCAGAGTCAAGGGATTCGTTTTGTTGAGTGGATGGCCCTTCGGCACGAGGACGCAACGGTTCCACGTATAGCAGGGCAGGGTCGCGAGCTCGGTGAGGTCCGCCAACGCTTCGGTGGCAATGCCGACGTCGACTTCCGCGCGAGCGGTCTGCTGCGCGACCTGAACGGGATTGCCCTGATGTAAAAGCAAATGGACCTTGGGATAGCGCTCTGCAAAGCGCTTGAGCACCGGCGGCAGAACGTAGCGGGCCTGAGTGTGAGTGGTGGCGATCGCCAGGGTCCCGGTATCTTCGGCCTTGAATTCGGCGCCGACACGTTTGAGATTGTTGAGCTCCTGCAAGGCCCGCCGCGCGGTCGCCACCACTACTTCTCCCCCCGCCGTCAGCGCTGCCAGGCGTTTGCCCTGGCGGATGAAGATAGGCACCCCCAATTCATCTTCCAATTGCCGAATCTGCTTGCTGATGCCGGGCTGCGAGGTGAAAAGCGCTTCGGCCGCGACGGATACATTCAGCCCATGGTCGACGACGGCGCACAGATAGCGCAATTGTTGCAGGTTCACGAAGGACCTTATAACCAATCCGTTAAAATACGGCTCGATTATATAGCGAGACCCCAGTTTGACTTCCCGCTCGAACGGCACATGGCCCAATTCTTCGCGATTCATCCGGTCAATCCTCAGTCCCGGCTCATCCGCCAGGCTGCCGCCATCGTGCGCAGCGGTGGCGTGATCGCCTATCCGACCGACTCGAGCTACGCTTTCGGCTGTCCACTGGGAGATGTCGCGGCTGCGCAGCGCATCCGCCAGTTGCGCGGCGTCGATGACAAGCATCACCTGACGCTCGTTTGCCGCGACCTCGCGGAAATCGGCCGTTACGCTTCACTCGACAACTGGCAGTTTCGGATCGTCAAGGAAGGCATCCCCGGCAGCTACACGTTCCTGCTACCGGCAGCGCGCGAGGTGCCCAGACGTCTAAAGCATCCCCGCCGTCGCACGATTGGCGTGCGCGTTCCCGAGCATGCGGTGGTGCGCGCGCTGCTCGCTGACCTCGACGAGCCTTTATTGTCTTCGACCCTCATTCCCGCGGGAGCGACCGAGCCGCTGAACGATCCTCAGGAAATTCGAGCGCGCTACGAGCACGCAGTCGAATTGATTATCGATAGCGGCCCTTGTCATCTCCAGCCAACGACCGTGGTCGATCTGGCAGTATCGCCGCCAGCGCTGATCCGCGTGGGACGTGGCGACCCGGCGCGTCTCGGCCTCGCAGTCTCTGCGTGAGGCTAGGAGCCAATGGAAGCGGCCACGGGTGCCAAGCTGGTAGAATAGGAGATCAATGGATGTTTCACTCGCGACCATCGTGCTGTGGGCGGTGCCGGTGGTCTTCGCGATCACGTTGCACGAGGCCGCTCACGGTTACGTCGCCCGGCAATTCGGCGATCAGACCGCCTGGATGCTGGGCCGGGTCACGCTGAATCCGCTCAAACACATCGATCCCATTGGAACGATCGCTGTGCCGGGGTTTCTGATCGCGATGGCGAAGCTCACCGGAGGGCCTTTGTTCATCTTCGGATGGGCAAAGCCGGTACCGGTCAACTTCGGCAACCTGCGGAACCCCAAGCGGGACATGTTCTGGGTCGCGGGAGCGGGGCCGCTAGCCAATTTCATCATGGCTCTGGGGTGGGCGTTCCTTTTGCGCGGCGCGATTTCGGGCGGTTCTCTGGGCAGTGATGGGGTATACGAAATGGCGCGCGCCGGCGTGCAGGTGAACTTGATGCTGATGGCACTCAATCTGTTGCCCATTCTGCCGCTCGACGGTGGGCGCCTTGCCGTCAGCCTACTGCCGCGCGCGGCGGCTGCGACCTACGCGCGAATGGAGCCCTACGGTTTCATGATCGTGATTCTTCTGCTCGCGACCGGCATTCTGGGAGAGCTGATGCTGCCGCTGCTGCGCGCCGGCGAATATCTCATCGGCTTGTTTGTCGGGCTCTGAAGATCTTCGTTGAGCCTTGAGTGATGTTCGCTGACCGCGTGTTGTCCGGCATGCGGCCGACCGGCCGGATGCACATCGGGCACTATCACGGTGCCCTGAAGAATTGGCTACGCCTGCAGGAGGAGTACGAATGCCTGTATTTCGCAGCCGATTGGCATGCGCTGACCACGCATTACGAAACGCCGGAACGCATCGAGGAAAGCGTTTGGGAAATGTTCATCGACTGGCTCGCCGTCGGAATCAATCCGGCGCGCTCGACGATTTTCATCCAGTCGCGAATCCTCGAGCACGCGGAGCTCACGCTGCTGCTGGGCATGATCGCCCCGGTGGGATGGCTCGAGCGCGTGCCGACGTATAAAGACCAGCAGGAAAAACTCTCGGATCGCGATCTCGCCAACTACGGTTTTCTCGGCTATCCCGTGATGCAGGCAGCAGACATTCTGATCTACCGCGCTAACATGGTTCCCGTGGGCGAGGATCAGGTCTCGCATCTGGAGCTGGTGCGCGAGCTCGCCCGCCGATTCAACTATATCTATGGCCGCGAGCCCGGCTTCGAGGACAAGGCCAAGGCGGCCATCAAGAAGCTGGGATCGAGACGGGCCAAGCGATACGAAGCGCTGCGCACCGCATTCCAGGAGCAGGGAGACGAGGCGGCGTTGCAGGCCGCCCGTGACATGCTCGACGAAGCTCAGAACCTGGCTTTAGGCGATCGCGAGCGACTCTTCGGCTATCTCGAAGGCTCGCGGCGGATGATTCTGCCGGAACCTCAGCCGCTGCTGACGGACACGCCCAAGGTGCCAGGGATCGATGGGCAGAAGATGTCAAAATCCTACGGCAACGCGATTTATCTGCGCGAGGATGCGGCGTCGGTCACCCAGAAGATCCGCACCATGCAAACCGATCCGGCGCGCGTCCACCGTTCCGATCCCGGCACGCCGGAAAAGTGTCCGGTCTGGCCGCTGCATCAGATCTATTCCGATCAGGTGCGTCAGGCTTGGGTGCAAAGAGGATGTACGACTGCAGGGATCGGATGCCTCGAGTGCAAGCAGCCGTTGATCGATGCGGTCATTGCAGAACAGCAGCCGATCCACGAGCGGGCGCAAAAATATCTGGATGATCCTTCGCTGGTGCGCGCGATTGTCGCCGACGGATGCGAGCGCGCACGCAAGCTCGCCGAGGAGACCATGCGCGATGTGCGCGAAGCGATGGGGCTCGCCTACTCGTGAGCCCCGGCGACGCAGACGAGCGTGTCATCGATCTGGTCGAAGCGGCAGGGGCGCCGGTCGCCAAGGTCTATGGCGAGCCGCTGCTCGAGCTGCCGACTGATCTCTACATTCCGCCCGAGGCGCTGGAAGTCTTCCTGGAGAGCTTTGAAGGACCGCTCGATCTGCTGCTCTATCTGATCCGCAAGCAGAATATCAATGTCCTCGACGTTCCGATGGCCGAGCTCACTCGGCAATACCTGGGTTACGTGGAGATGATGCGACGCACCCAGCTCGAGCTGGCGGCCGAGTACCTGCTCATGGCGGCAGTGTTGATCGAGATCAAATCACGGTTGCTTCTGCCCAGGCCGCCGGCGCTTCCCGGCGAGGAAATCGAAGATCCGCGGGCAGAGCTGGTGCGACGCTTGCTCGACTACGAGCGGATGAAAGCGGCCGCCAGCAAGCTCGACGAGCTGCCTCTGGCGGAACGGGACTATGCGCTGGTTCGGGTATGGTTCGATCGCGTCGCCTCGGCCCGTCTTCCGGAGGTGCGTCCCGATGATCTGAGGACGGCGTGGGCCGGCCTGGTTGCAAGAGCGCGCGCGAACCGCCATCATCTCGTTACGCGGGAGCAGCTTTCGGTCCGAAGCCAGATGATCCGGCTGCTCAAGCTGCTCGAGCCAGGGCGGTTTTTCGAATTCACGACCCTGTTCGAGGCTCGCGTGGACGTCCCGCGCCTGGTGGTGACGTTCCTCGCCATACTTGAGCTCGCGCGCGAACGGTTGCTGGACATCGCGCAGGCGGAGCCTTACGCGCCGATATACGTCCAACGCAGAGGCGATCCGGCGTTCGCGCTGGAAGCAAATGTCTGAGAATCGCAGCATGGAAGAGTTGAGCCGGATTACCCGTGTGCTCGAAGCCGCATTGCTCACTGCAGGCGAGCCGCTGTCGCTCGCGCAGCTCTCGAAGCTGTTCGATCCGCCGCTCGAGACGGAGATGATCCGCAAGCTCCTCGATGAGCTGCGGGCGGCTTGGGGCGGACGCAGCGTAGAACTGGCGCAGGTGGCGAGCGGCTGGCGTTTTCAGGCTCGACCGGAGATCCAGCCTTTCCTCGATCGGCTCTCGCCGGAAAAACCCCCTCGCTATTCGCGCGCGGTGATGGAGACGCTTGCGATCGTCGCCTATCGCCAACCGGTCACGCGCGGCGACATCGAAGCGATCCGCGGCGTGGCGGTGTCGAGCAACATCATAAAAACGCTCGAAGACCGTCAATGGATTGAAATCATTGGCCATCGCGAGACGCCAGGGCGCCCGGCGTTGTTCGCAACCACCAAGCAGTTTCTTGATGACCTCGGCCTCATCTCGCTGGCCGAATTGCCGCCACTGGCGGAGCTTGATACTTCCCACCTCTTGGAGCCCCCCGATGCCCCAGCAAAGGCCGCCGAGGCCGAACTCGCGCTCGCGAGCCCGATCCTCGACACACCGGCAGGCGCACCCGTCGACCTCGGCGCACCCGATGCGCCGGACGGACGAGCGCGGCCGACAGAACCCCCACCGACGCTTCACTGAGCCCGTCTTTACCGAACCGCAACGCCTGCACAAGGTGCTGGCGCAGTGCGGTTATGGTTCGCTGCGCGGCTTGGAAGAGATGATCATCGCCGGACGGATCACCGTGAACCGTCAGCCCGCCGAAGTGGGCCAAAAAGTCGGTCCCAACGATCAGGTGCGTATCAACGGCGAGCTCGTAAGGCTGCGCTTTGCTGCTCCGCGGGTGCGCGTCCTGCTTTATCACAAGCCGGCCGGAGAGATCGTCAGCCGAAGCGACCCCGAAGGCAGACCAACGGTTTTCGACAAGCTTCCGAAGCTGGGTCATGCCCGTTGGGTCTCTGTCGGGCGGCTCGACTTCAACAGCGAAGGCTTGCTGCTCTTCACGACTTCCGGCGAGTTGGCCAATCGTCTGATGCATCCACGCTACTGCGTCGAGCGCGAGTACGCGGTGCGGATCGTCGGCACGCTCACCGAGGAGCAGGAGCGCGCTCTGCTCGAAGGCGTGCCGCTCCCCGACGGCCCCGCGAAGGTCTCGTCGCTCGCAGACGGCGGCGGCGAAGGCACCAATCATTGGTACAAGCTCACGCTTCCCGAAGGACGCAACCGCGAAGTGCGCCGGCTGTTCGAAGCGCTCGGCGTGATGGTGAGTCGCCTCATCCGAACGCGTTACGGAGTGGTCGCAATGCCATCGGAGTTGAAGCGCGGGCAGACGCAGGAGCTCGAACGCGAAGGGCTGGACTCGTTGCTCAAGATGGCTGGCATGCAATCGCTTGCGGCCCGCGGCAATCGGCCCAGCGAAGGCGGCTCACGTGAGCCGCGCCACGCCGGACGTGATGCGAACCTTGGCGAAATCGATGGCAACCGCGGCGATTATCAGCCAGGGTCTGAGTTGCCCACTGAGGCGCCCGTCGACGAAGTCGACGGCAACCGGGCGCCGCCGGATCCCGGACGCGAGCCGCGCTTCGCAAGTCCCGGCGGGCGTCCCAACCAACGCGGACGTCGGGGACGGCGCGGACATGGCGGACGCGGCGGACCCAATGGCCCAGGCGCGGGTTACCCGGTGTGAAACGGAGCACGGGCTCCTTGAACCGTCGTTGAAGAAGGTCTGGTGCGCGTCGGCCCACTGACTACGCGGCCAGAGGGCATCCATCGCGAGACGCGGCCTTAGTCTGCGATGTCGTTCGCATGCGCTTCCTGCCGTCGGAACGGGCTTGCCCGTTCCAGTTCATCGACCGTCTGCGCGACATCGTTGCGCTCGCGCGAAACGAAATTTGCGATGGCGCGCGCGAAGTCGGCATCGGCGATCGCGTGTGCGGAATGTGTAGCTACGGGCAGAAAGCCGCGTGCGAGCTTGTGAACGCCCTGTGCACCGCCTTCGAAAAGCGCGATGCGATGCTCGATGCAAAATTCGATCGCCTGGTAATAGCAGGCCTCGAAATGCAGACCGGGTATGTACTCCGTGGCTCCCCAGTATCGTCCCCACAATGTGTGCTCGTTGAAGAGGTCGAGCGCGGCGCAGACGGGCTTGCCGAATCTCATCCCGAGGACCAGCAGGACGTTGTCGGGCATCTCGCGGCCTATTCGCTCAAAAAACTCCAGCGACAGATACGGCGTCGAATGATGTTCGCGATACGTCTTGACATAACAGCGGAAAAAGAAGCGCCACTGCGCCGAGTCGATCTCGCGACCTTTAAGCCGGGTGAACGACGTGCCGCTGGCTGCGAGCTTGCGCCGCTCCTGACGGATCTTCGCTCGCTTGGCGTGATTGAGTGTCGAGAGAAAGTCGTCGAAATCGCGGTACCCTGGGTTGGCCCAGTGAAATTGGATGCTGTTGCGCAGGAGCATCCCTACCGTTGCACACTCCTCAGCTTCGGCGGGCTCTACAAAAAGAAGGTGCAGCGACGACAACTTTTCGCGCGCCAGCAGTGCCAGCGCCGCTTCGAGGAGCAAGCGCCGTGTTTGCGCATCGCGAGCGATGAGCCGCGGTCCCGTCGCTGGCGTGAACGGCACGGCAGCGACCAGTTTGGGGTAGTAGCGCTCGCCATGGCGGCGGTAGGCATCGGCCCAGGACCAGTCGAAAACGTATTCGCCGTACGAGTGAGACTTCAGATAGAGCGGGACGGCACCGGTCAGTGCGTTTGAACACCGCGCGATCAGGTAGCGCGGCGCCCATCCGGTCCGCTTGGAGGCGCAACCGGTCTCGTGCATCGCGTGCAGGAAGGCATGCGACAGCAGAGGAGACGCCCTGGCAAGCTGATTCCAGTCGTTTGCTGGAATCGATCCAAGGGAGTCGATGATGGAAAGCGAAGGCGAACTCATACCGTCGCGTTGATTGTGCATGTCGCGATATCGCTTCTGCAAGCTCCGCCGCGCATTCGCGTGATAAAATTTGCACTGATGCGCATCGCCATCGCTCAGCTCAATCAGGTGGTCGGCGACCTCGCGGGCAACGCGGCGCGTATCCTCGATGCGACCGCGGCGAGCCGACGCGCAGGCGCAGACCTCGTCGTCACACCGGAGCTGTCGCTCTGCGGCTATCCGCCGGAAGACCTCTTGCTGCGCCCCGCTTTTCTTGACGCGTGCGCGCGCGAGATCCAACGACTGGCGGAGGCGGTGCAGGGTCCGACGCTGCTGGTCGGCTTCCCTCAGGTCGCTTCCGGAAAGTGTTACAACGCTGTGGCGGCGCTGGGTGGCGGGCACACCATCGCGGTGTATCGCAAGCAGCAATTGCCGAACTACACGGTATTCGACGAGGAACGCTATTTCCAGCCGGGCGGTGAACCCTGCGTCATCGACGTCGCCGGCATCCGTGTGGGGATCGTCATTTGCGAAGACGTCTGGTTTTCGGGCCCGGCGCTCGCCGCGCGCAACGCCGGCGCACAGCTGCTCGTTGTGCCCAATGGCTCGCCTTACCACACTCGGCAGCAAGCGCTTCGCCGCGAGATTGTCGGAGCGCGCACCACGGAATGCCAGCTGCCGGTGGTCTACGTCAATCGGGTCGGAGGCCAGGACGAGCTGGTTTTCGACGGAGCATCATTTGTTCTCGATGGCAAGGGCGCACTGGCCCAGCAGCTACCGGCATGGCAGGAGACGGTTGCGCTGGTCGAATTCGACGATGCGGTTCCGAAGGCCGTGCGTGGCGACATCGACCGGCGACTCGAGCCGCACGTCTATGCCGCGCTCACCATGGGCGTGCGCGATTATGTCGAGAAAAATCGCTTCCCCGGCGTGCTGCTGGGATTGTCAGGAGGCATCGATTCGGCGTTGACGCTGGCGATAGCGGTCGATGCGCTGGGCGCAAGCCGGGTCCGTGCCTTGATGCTGCCATCGGTGTACAACGCACCGATCAGCCTCGAAGATGCGCGCGCCATGGCGGCCATGCTTGGCGTGCGTTACGACGAGATTCCGATCGATCCCGTCATGGCCGGTTTCAAGCACGCGCTCGCGCAAGAGTTTCGTGGCCGGCCCGAAGACGCCACCGAAGAGAATATTCAGGCGCGCATTCGCGGTACGCTGTTGATGGCGCTTTCCAACAAGTACGGATCGATTGTGCTCACCACCGGAAATAAATCGGAGATGGCGGTCGGTTACGCCACACTCTACGGTGACATGGCGGGCGGTTTCGCGGTACTCAAGGACATCAGCAAGACGCTGGTCTATCGACTTGCGCACTACCGCAACAGTCTCGGCCATGTCATTCCGGAGCGGATCATCACCCGCGCGCCATCGGCAGAGCTGCGAGCCAACCAGCTCGACCAGGACAGCCTTCCTTCCTATGACGTGCTCGATGCCATCCTCGAAGCCTATGTCGAGCATGATTTGAGCCCCGCGGAGATCGTAGCACGAGGCTTGCCTTCCGAAGACGTGGCGAAAGTGATTCGGTTGATCAAAGTGAACGAGTACAAGCGACGCCAGGCCGCGGTAGGCATTCGCATTACGCCTCGCGGGTTTGGCAAGGATTGGCGCTATCCGATCAGCTCTGCGTGGTCGGAATGGGAAGGTTTCCCGCTGCGATAGTCGGCTGCGAGCCCACCTTTGCAAACTGGTGTAACCTTTGTTGACGACACGGCGGCGGCGGAGGAGTGTTTATGAAAAAGGTCGAAGCGATCATCAAGCCTTTTAAGCTGGACGAGGCGCGCGAGGCGCTGTCCGAAATGGGCGTCACCGGGCTGACCGTCACCGAGGTCAAAGGTTTTGGGCGTCAGAAGGGTCATACCGAGCTTTATCGTGGCGCAGAATACGTTGTCGATTTCCTGCCCAAGGTCAAGATCGAAGTGATCGTCGGTGATTCGCTTGTAGAACGGGCGATCGAAGCCATCATCAAAGCTGCGCGCACCGGCAAGATCGGCGACGGCAAGATTTTTGTCACCACGGTGGAACAGGTCGTGCGCATTCGCACCGGCGAATCTGGCGAGGACGCGGTCTAAGGAACCCCAGAGGAGCACAGCGTGTCATTCGCAAAAGAGTTCCGGGAGTTCGCGGTCAAGGGGAGCGTCGTCGATTTGGCGGTGGGCGTAATCATCGGAGGCGCTTTTGGCAGGATCGTCGATTCGCTGGTCAAGGACATCATCATGCCGGTGGTCGGCCGGCTGGTGGGAGGCCTCGATTTCAGCAGCTGGTTCATCATGCTGGCGCCGCCTCCTCCGGGTTACAACGGCCCCATGACTTACGAGGCGTTGACCAAGGCCGGCGTTCCGTTGTTCGCTTACGGGAACTTCATCACCGTCGCGGTGAATTTCTTCATTCTGGCGTTCATCATCTTTCTCATGGTGAAACAGATCAACCGCCTGCGCAGCGTCGAGCCGCCCGCGCCCCCGGCTCCTCCTGAAGAGGTCATGTTGCTGCGCGAGATTCGAGACGCGGTCAAGCGTTGACCCCCCGCACGGCGGGTGCCAGAATCGCTGCAGCCCGCGGCGCATGATGCAGCGACGCGAGGTGCCCGCTCAGGGCTTCTAGGGAGGAATGGATGAAATCGCTATTGCGCTGCGCAGCCGGGGCTGCGTTTTTTTTCTGCGCGCTGGCCACCGCCGACATCAACGTGGGTGTGACGCTGTCGGCAACCGGCCCGGCAGCATCGTTGGGTATTCCGGAAAAGAATACCTTCGAGTTGATTGGCTCACCGACCATCGGCGGCCAGAAAATAAACTTCGTCGTTCTCGATGACAAGTCGGACACGACCGAAGCCGTCAAGAACACGCGCAAGCTCATCAGCGAAGACAAGGTCGACGTCATCGTCGGTTCGACGGTGACGCCCAATTCGCTGGCGATGCGCGACGTCGTCAACGAGGCCGAGGTGCCGATGATCTCCATGGCGGCTTCGGCGCAGATCGTCAATCCTGCCGATCCCAAGACCAAATGGGTCTTCAAGACGCCGCAGAACGACTCGCTGATGGCCGACGCAGTGGCGATCAGCATGCGCGCCAGCGGCGTGAGCACAATGGGCTACATCGGATTCGCCGATGCCTACGGCGAGAGCTGGCTCGCCGAAATCAAGCGTTCGGCGCAAACCGCAGGCATCAAGGTCGTGGCCGAGGAGAAATACAACCGCGCGGATCCAAGCGTCACCGGACAGGTGCTTAAGCTTCTGGCGGCGAAACCCGACGCGATTCTGATCGGCGCCTCGGGTACACCGGCAGCGACGCCTGAAAAGGAGCTCGTGGCGCGAGGCTACAAAGGCAAGATCTACCAGACTCACGGTGTGGCGAACTCGGACTTCCTGCGCGTCGTCGGCGCGGACGGTAACGGAACGCTGCTACCGGCCGGGCCGATGCTGGTTTACGAGCAGTTGCCCGAAGGCAATCCGGTCAAGAAATCGGCTGCGGAATACGTCCACGCCTGGGACGCGTACATCCTCTTGCAAAAGGCGATTCCCGATGCGCTCAAGAAAGGGCAGCCGGGGACCAAGGCCTTCCGCGCCGCGCTGCGCGATGCGCTGGAAAACTCGAAGGAGGTTCCCGGGGCGAACGGCGTTTTCAACATAAACGCAAGCGATCACAATGGCTTCGACAATCGCGCACGTGTCATGGTGAAGATCGACAACGGCAAGTGGCTGCTCGTCAAGTGATGCAAGCCCGACAGAGACCGGCTGCGGTGTCGCCGCAGCCGGTTTTTTGTTGCCTCCGCAATCGCGCGCGTCGATGGCCATGGACTTGTCGATTGCCACGCTGCTGACGCAGGACGGAATCACCAATGGGGCGATCTACGCATTGCTTGCGCTCGCTCTGGTGCTGGTGTTCGCGGTAACGCGCGTCATTTTCGTCCCCGCTGGAGAATTCGTTACTTACGGAACACTCACGCTTGCGGCGTTGCAGTTGGGGAAGCCGCCCGGCACGGTTGGTCTGCTGAGCGGTCTGGCGCTCGTTGCCGGAATCCTCGAGCTTTGCTCAGCGCTGAGACAGCGCGAATGGCGGCGGCTCCCCAAACGCCTGGCATTCTACGTCGGCGCGCCGCTTCTGATTGCGGGAGCGGTACAGCTCATGGCGCCCCTGTCACTCGCATTCCCGGTGCAAATCGCGCTGACCGTTGGCATCGTCACTGCGCTTGGGCCGCTGCTCTATCGTGTCGCGTATCAGCCGTTGGCGGAAGCCTCTGTGCTGGTACTCTTGATTGTTTCCGTTGCTGTGCACTTCGCCATGCTCGGTCTGGGCCTATGGTTCTTCGGCGCGGAGGGCTCGCGAACTCCTGCGTTCACCAATGCATCGTTGCGGCTCGGCGACATGACCATCAGCGGGCAGAGCGCTCTGGTGGTGTTCTTTTCATTGGTGCTCATTGGAGTGCTCTATCTTTTTTTCGATCGCACGCTCTACGGCAAGGCGCTGCGCGCGACCGCGCTCAATCGGGTCGGCGCGCGACTGGTCGGCGTGAGTCCGACGCTCGCCGGCAGCACCACATTCACGCTTGCGGCGCTCCTTGGCGCAGTCTCCGGCGTTCTCATCGGCCCGATCACGACCATCTATTACGACTCCGGCTTCCTGATAAGCCTGAAGGGCTTCGTCGGAGCCATCATCGGGGGGCTGGCGAGCTATCCTGCGGCAGCGGCAGGGTCGCTTCTCGTCGGATTGCTGGAGTCGTTTTCCTCCTTTTGGGCGAGTGCGTTCAAGGAAGTGATCGTGTTCACCCTGATCATTCCCGTGCTGCTTTGGCGCTCACTGACCGCACACCATCATGAGGAAGAAGAGTGAAGCGGGACTCTTTGCTGATCGCAGTGCTCGGCGCCGCCCTGATCAGTGCGCCGTTCCTCGCGCCTCCCTTCTGGATCACGCTTGGCAACTATATTGGGCTCTACAGCATCGTTTCGCTCGGCCTCGTGCTGCTGACAGGAGTTGCCGGGCAGACCTCATTCGGACAGGCGGCCTTCGTCGGCGTCGGCGCTTACACCACGGCGTTCCTATCGCTCAACTTCCCGGCCATCTCCCCGTGGCTCAATGTTGTCACCGGAGTCGCGCTGACCGCGATCATCGCGACGTTTCTCGGTTTCATCACTCTTCGCATGAAGGGCCATTACTTGCCATTGGCGACAATCGCCTGGGGCATCAGCCTCTACTACGTGTTCGGCAACATGGATTTCCTTGGCGGCTATACTGGCCTGACAGGCATTCCGCCCCTTAACTTCTTTGGACTGGAGCTTCGCAACGAGCGCTTCTTCTACTACTTGATCTGGGCGATCGCGCTCGCGAGCTTGTGGATGACGAGCAATCTCCTCGATTCCCGAACCGGTCGCGCGATTCGTGCTCTCAAAGGTGGCCTGGAAATGGCCGAGGCTTTCGGAGTCGATGCGAGCCGCATCAAGATCATCATCTTCGTCTATGCCGCCGCGCTTGCTTGCGTATCCGGCTGGCTTTATGCGCACCTTCAGCGATTCGTCAATCCGACACCGTTTGGCATCAACCAGGGCATCGAGTACCTTTTCATGGCAGTGGTTGGCGGCGCCGGAAGCGTCTGGGGCGCGGTAGTCGGTGCGACTCTCATTACCTTGCTGAAGCAGCTGTTGCAGGACATCCTGCCACGTTTGCTCGGACGTGCGGGCAACTTCGAAGTGGTCGTCTTCGGCATGCTGATGGTTCTATTGCTGCAACGAACGCGCGACGGCGTATGGCCGTGGCTCGCGCGACTGCTGCCCCGGCATGCTGCTCCTCCCGTGCCCCCGGCCCCGGCATTGGCGAAGCGCGCTCGCCGCGACATCACGGGCCCCTTGCTGATCGTCGACAGGGCGCGTAAGCAATTCGGCGGCCTTGTTGCCGTCAATGATCTTTCGTTCGAGTTGCGTTCCGGCGAGATTCTGGGACTCATTGGCCCCAATGGCGCGGGCAAGAGCACCATGTTCAATTTGATCAGCGGCGCTCTACCTTTAAGCGCCGGCGCCATCAGCTTCGCCGGTGAATCCATTGGCAGCAGGCAACCGTATGAGATCGCACGCTTAGGTCTGGGCCGCACCTTTCAGCACGTCAAGCTGATTGCGTCGATGTCGGTCCTGGACAACGTCGCGCTTGGCGCCTATTTGCGTGGAACCGCCGGCGTCGCCCGCGCAGCGCTGCGTCTGGATCGCGACGAGGAGGCGCGCACACGCGCCGACGCGGCAGCGCAGGTGGAGCGCGTCGGGCTCTCCGCCGATCTTCATGCGATGGCAGGGTCGCTTCCGCTCGGGAGACAGCGCATTGTCGAGATCGCCCGCGCGCTTGCCGCTGATCCTCGGTTGCTGTTGCTCGATGAACCCGCGGCGGGGCTGCGCTACCGCGAAAAGGAGGAGCTTGCCCGATTGCTACGCAGCCTGCGGCAGGAGGGGCTCACCCTATTGCTTGTGGAGCACGACATGGATTTCGTCATGGGACTGACGGATCGGCTGGTGGTCATGGACTTCGGCGAAAAACTGGCCGAAGGACTTCCGGCGGACATTCAGCGAAACCCGGTCGTGCTCGAGGCTTATCTCGGTGGGGTATGAGACGACACCCATGAACGCGCTGCTCGAAGTGCAGGATTTGCATGTCGCCTACGGTAACGTCGAGGCGCTTCATGGCGTCTCGCTACGCGTCAACGAGGGAAGCATCGTCACCGTCATCGGTCCCAACGGCGCCGGCAAAACGACCTTGCTGGCGGCCATCATGGGCCTTTTGCCCGTGCGCGGTGAGATCTCCTATGCGGGTGCTTCCGTCGCACGTTCATCGGTCGAGCAACGCGTTGCCACGGGGCTCTGCCTGGTGCCGGAGCGGCGAGAGCTGTTCGCAGCGATGAGCGTCGCGGACAACCTGCTACTGGGAGCCTTCCAGCGCTATCGGGCGGGCGACAAGTCCATCGCCAGAACGCGCGATGAGATTTATCAGCGCTTCCCGCGGCTCGGCGAGCGACGCACCCAGCTCGCCGGCACGCTTTCCGGCGGCGAGCGGCAGATGCTGGCGCTCGGGCGCGCGCTGATGGGCAAGCCCCGACTTCTAATGCTCGACGAACCATCGCTCGGCTTGGCTCCGCTCATCGTCAAAGAGATCTTCAGTATCATCGCGACGCTCAAGGCGAGCGGCGTGTCGATCCTGTTGATCGAGCAAAATGCACGGGCAGCGCTTAAGGTCTCGGATTCAGGCTACGTGCTCGAGACCGGTGAAGTCGCGATCGCGGGCGCCAGCGCAGAGCTCGGCGAGAATCCGCGGGTGGCGGCAACGTATCTGGGGCAGAGCGTCGTTGCAGGCCCAAAGGGGTCTCCCGGACTTGTGCGACAATGAGGGGCAGCTCTTCGCAGAAGACTCTCCATGACCGACCTCGCGCTTCCTGCAGTCAACCCACGTTTGCTCGAACAGGCGACGCAGTTGCTGCTCGCGCCCGCCGCGCTGGAGTTCCGCAATCTGGCGGACGTGCTTTCCGGTATTCACGTTCATCGGGTCGATTACGCCGATCTCTACTTCCAGTACTCCAGGCTGGAGAGCTGGAGTCTCGAGGAGGGCATCGTCAAATCGGGGGCGTTCTCCATCGATCGCGGCGTGGGCGTGCGCGCCGTGTCCGGGGAAAAGACTGCGTTCGCATATTCCGACGACATCAGCCTTGCCGCGTTGGAACAAGCGGCTGCCGTGACGCGCGCCATCGCCCGGCAGGGCCAGAGCCAATCAACAGCACTCGACCGAGTCGGCGGAGCACGCTCGTTGTACGCTCCTACCGATCCGGTGGTCGCGCTTGCGGATGCAGAGAAGGTTGCAGTGCTGCAACGCCTGGAGCGCATCGCTCGAAGCCGGGATCCCCGCGTTACGCAGGTGATGGCCTCGCTTGCCGGCGAATTCGAGGCAATCCTTGTCGCTCGCGGCGATGGCTTGATCGCCGCGGACGTGCGTCCGCTGGTCCGCTTGTCGCTCAACGTCATCGTGGAGGAGAACGGACGTCGAGAGCAGGGCATGGCGGGTCATGACTACGCCGCCAAGGCAGTCGATCAAGCCTTGCTCAACCTAGGCGCGCGCGATGCGCCAGCCGGCACAATGGTTGTGGTGCTCGGAACCGGATGGCCCGGCATCCTCCTGCACGAAGCGATAGGGCACGGCCTCGAAGGCGATTTCAATCGCAAGGGCACTTCCGCATTCGCAGGCCGCATCGGGCAAAGGGTCGCGGCAAAAGGCGTGACGGTCGTCGACGACGGAACCATTCCCAACCGACGGGGGTCACTCAACATTGACGATGAGGGGAATCCGACGCAACGCACAGTGCTCATCGAAGATGGCATTCTCAAAGGCTATATGCAGGATTCGCTCAATGCCCGTTTGATGAACGTCTCACCCACCGGCAATGGGCGTCGAGAGTCTTTCGCGCACATGCCGATGCCGCGCATGACCAACACGGTCATGGAAAACGGAGACTGTGATGCCGCCGAGATCATCGCCTCCGTCAATGACGGTTTGTATGCAGTCAACTTCGGCGGCGGCCAAGTCGACATCACCAATGGGAAGTTTGTTTTCTCGGCGGCCGAGGCCTGGAAAATCGAGAATGGCAAGCTCGTCTATCCGGTCAAAGGGGCAACGCTCATCGGCAATGGTCCGGACGCCTTGACCCGCGTGTCCATGATCGGCAACGACATGACACTCGACGCCGGCATCGGCACCTGCGGCAAAGAGGGCCAAAGCGTGCCCGTGGGTGTCGGCCAGCCGACACTGCGCATCGACGCTTTGACGGTCGGCGGCACGGTCTAGGCGGGCTTACGGAATCAGTGGATGAAAAGAGCGTCGCTCTACAGCAGCTCGCGTGAGCCCGCCAGGGCGCCGCGGCGTGCTTCCGCGTCAACCGGCGTCCAGAATGTTCCCGCAGCTCGGGTCCCGCCAGTCGCCAGCGAAGCGCGCCCCACGCTGCGGGCGCGTTGGCAGCGATTCCACGGCCGGCACGCGGCCAGTTTGTGGATCATCACGACCGCCGTTTTTGCGGCCGCACTGGTTTTCGGCTATTCCACGCTCAAGCCCGCGCCGCGTGTCTTCACGCAAGAGGATATCGACGCAGCAGTGCTGCACACGCTCGAAACGGTTCAGCTGCCATCGACCGCTGCCAAGGCGTACGAGGCGATCCGTCCTTCGGTGGTGCGCGTCGTGGGTCTCGGGCCGGAGCGTCAACCTGCCGCGACCGGCGACCCCTTCGAGCGTACCGGCGTGAGCGTCGGCAGCGGCGTCGTCATCGTCGACAAGGGAATGATCCTCACCAGTCTGCACGTCGTTGCAGAGGCGCAGCAGATCAAGGTTCAATTTTTCGACGGTCTGGAATCGGAGGCGATCATCGTCGGCGCGCGGCCGGAGCACGACCTTGCGGTGTTGCAGGCGAAACAGCTGCCGGATGATTTGCAGCCGGCGACGCTGCGATCGACCGCCGATCTCGCCGTCGGAGATGATGTCGTGGCCGTCGGCTTTCCGTTCGGTATAGGACCCTCCGCCACCTCCGGAGTGGTTTCAGGATTGCGCCGGGAGTATCAATCGCCGGAAGGCAAGCGTCTGCTGACCAACCTCATCCAGTTTGACGCGGCGGTCAATCCGGGAAGCTCCGGAGGACCGCTGGTGACCGCGGATGGCGAGGTCGTAGGCATCGTGACCGCCATTCTCAATCCTTCCGAGCAGCGAGTATTCATCGGCATCGGTTTCGCGGTCCCCATCGAGAACGCCGCCGCCGCGGTAGGCATATCGCCGTTCTGACGCGGCATCCAGGGAGACGCATGAACGACACCGAAATCGGCCGTCACGAGGTGGCTCCATTGATGGAGCGCATCCTCTATGAAGTCAAGAAAGTCGTCGTCGGCCAGGACCATTTTCTCGAGCGCGTCCTGGTGGCCATGCTGGCTCAGGGACATCTGCTCGTCGAAGGCGTGCCCGGCCTTGCCAAGACGCTCACGGTGAAGACCATCGCTCGCACCGTTCGAGGCACTTTTCGACGGATTCAATTCACCCCCGACCTGGTGCCCGCAGACCTGGTGGGAACGCGAATTTACAATCAGAAGACAGGGGAATTCGCAACTTCGCTGGGGCCGGTATTCACACACTTGCTGCTCGCCGACGAAATCAACCGCGCGCCCGCCAAAGTGCAGAGTGCTCTGCTTGAAGTCATGCAGGAATATCAGGTCACGATCGCCGGAGAGACGCATCGGGTGCCAGAGCCTTTTCTGGTCATGGCCACGCAGAACCCCATTGAGACCGAGGGGACCTATCCGTTGCCCGAAGCGCAGGTTGACCGCTTCATGATGAAGGTGCTGGTCGGTTATCCCAGCGAGGAAGAAGAGTTCGTCATCGTGGAAAGAGTGACCGGCATGGCGACCGACGTGGCCGCGGTTGCCACCACCGAACAACTCGCCGCAATCCAGCGTGAATGCAGGGCCGGCTATGTCGATCCCAATCTGATGCAGTATGCCGTGCGCCTCTCCTCGGCAACGCGTCATCCGGAGCGCTATGGTGTTCCAGACTTGCAAAAATACATCTCCTTTGGTGCGAGCCCCCGTGCGACGATTCACCTGGTCGAGGGAGCACGCGCGCTCGCTTATCTGCGGGGACGGACATACGCGCTTCCGGAGGATGTCAGCGATCTCGCACCCGATGTCCTGCGCCATCGGCTGGTGCTTACTTACGAAGCGCTGGCCGAAGGCCTGACGCCCGATCAGCTGATCCATCGCATCATGCAGCGCGTGCCGGCGCCGGAAAAGCCGCTCGAAACGCATGTCCGAGTCGGCGCCGACGCCTGAACATATCCTGCGGCGGCTGGAGTGGACGGTCATTCGCCGGCTCGATGGGCTGCTGCACGGCGACTACCGGACGCTGTTTCGCGGCTACGGGCTTGATCTCGCCGATCTGCGCGAGTACCAGTACCACGATGATGTTCGCCATATCGACTGGAACGTCACGGCCCGGCTGCAGACACCCTACGTTCGCGAGTACAACGAAGAGCGCGAAGTCGCGGCCTGGCTACTTCTCGATCTGAGTCCTTCCGTCGATTTCGGCTCGCGCGACATCAAGAAGCGCAACGTATCGGCTGAATTCATGGCGCTGCTCGCGCGGCTGCTCACGCGTCATGGCAATCGAGTTGGCGCGATGCTCTACGGCGACACCGTGGATCGCGTCATCCCGGCACGGGGTGGCAGGCGCCACGTGCTGCACATTCTCCACGCAATTCTGTCGCGCCCCGAGCGGACACAATCGGAGGCGACCAAGCTGTCCGATCTGCTCGGCACCGCGCTGCAGATGATTTCGCGGCGCTCGCTCATATTCGTGGTTTCCGACTTCATCAGCGCGCCTGGATGGGCGAAGCCGCTCGCTCGCCTGGCGCAGCGCCATGAAGTGATCGCGGTGCGACTCTACGATCCGCTGGAGATGACCTTGCCGGATCTGGGCTTGCTGGTCATGCAGGATGCGGAAACCGGCGAACAGGTGTTTGTCGACACCCACGACCGCGGCTTCAGAAAACGTTTCGCTGCCGTTGCCGAAAAGCATGAGGCCGATCTTCGCAGCGCGTTCCGCGAGGCCGGCGTCGATGCGCTCGAGCTTTCCACCGAGGGCGATCTGATCGATGCAATCCTGCGTTTCGCCGACCTGCGCAAGCGTCGCAGCCAGCTCGCCGCGGGTGGTCTTCCACTGCACCTGAGCGTCCACTCATGACCTTCCTCTGGCCGGATGTGTTGTGGCTGCTGCTCGCGCTGCCGCTGCTGGTGCTCAGCTACGTGCTCGTCCTGCGGCGCAGGCAGCGAGCCGCGCTGCGATATGCGAGTCTGATGGTGGTCAAGGGCGCGATCGGTTCCGGTCACCGTATCCGCCGGCATCTTCCGCCATTGCTGTTTTTGACTGCGCTTACATTGATGATCGTCGCGATCGCTCGACCGAGCGCGGTGGTGATGTTGCCGTCGCAACATCAGACGGTGATTCTCGCCATGGATGTTTCCGGAAGCATGCGGGCGAAAGATGTCGAACCCAGCCGACTCGAGGCAGCACAGAGTGCGGCGCGCGCCTTTGTCGCCGATCTTCCGGGCAGCACGCGCATCGGCATCGTGTCGTTCGCAGCAACGGCGTCGGTCGTTCAGCCGCCGACTGACAATCGCGAAGACATACTCGCTGCAATCGACCGGTTCCAGCTGCAGCGCGGCACCGCGGTCGGCAGCGGCATCCTCGTTTCCTTGAAAATCATCTTCCCGGACATCGAGTTCGATTTGCGGGCATCGAACCCTCGACCTTCCGCGGGGCGCGACACGGGACGAGGTATCTCGCTCGACCAGGTGCCGAAATCGGACAAGCCGGCGTTCAAGCCGGTGCCGCCGGGGTCCTTTGGCAACGCCGTAATTATTCTGCTCACCGACGGCCAGACGACGACCGGGCCCGATCCCATCGAATCGGCGCGGATGGCGGCTGATCGCGGCGTTCGTATCTACACTGTGGGCATCGGCACCACCAAGGGCGAGCTTCTCGGCGCGGAAGGCTGGTCGATGCGAGTCCGTCTGGATGAGCCGTCGCTCAAGACTATCGCCAACCTGACTCAAGGCGAATACTTCTACGCTGGAACGGCTGCGGACCTGAAAAAAGTCTACGAAACGCTCAACGCAACGGTCGTCCTGGAAAAAAAGGAAACCGAGATCACGGCGCTGTTTGCCGCCGCAGCGGCGGCGATCGCGTTGCTTGCAGCGGCGCTGTCGCTGCTATGGTTCAGCCGGATACTTTAATGTAACGGCCCTGCTGGCGCGACCGAGGCAAGCGTCGGTGCCGCAGAGGCGTGATGCATGACCATGCGCCATCCCGAAGGCGTTCGCAGAAAGACATTGGTTGCGATCGCTGTAGCGCGGGGCTTGGGCTCGTCGCCGACACTCAAATGTTCGAAGGCACTCTGCAACGCCATGCCCACTGTCTCCACAACGACGATCTCTTCGATGCGAAAAGACACCTTCGCGTCACTCGAGAATATGTGCTCCCATCCTGTCCGCACTGCGTCATAGCCAACCAGCCTGGGTCCGCCGGGATGCACGCAAACAATGTCCTCGTCCTCCGCCCAGCTCGCCATCATGGCGTCGATGTCCTTCGACTCGAATGCCTGGTAGAACGCGACCGCTGCGTCCTGCGGCGAGGTGAAGATGGTAGGGGTGCGGGCTTTGGGCATCGAAGGCATCGCGAAGCGCTTCCCTTTTTATCGCATGGCGCGCGCCAGATCATACACAACATTGGGCGAGAGTTCGCGCATGCATCTGAAGTGGCCAAGAGGACATTCGCGCTGGAAGCATGGGCTGCACTCGATGTCGATGCGCGCAATGCGGGCGAGCGGCGACAGGGGCGGGGTGAATACGGGACTGGAGGAGCCGAACAGCGCGACCAGAGGGCGGCCGACCGCCGCCGCCGCATGCATGAGCCCGGAGTCGTTGCTGACCACCACGCTCGCCTGTGAAAGAAGATCGATGGCGGTCCCCAGATCGGTTCGACCGCAGGCGTTCCGCACACGCGGTACTGCGTCCGCGATCGGATCGGCGACGCCGCGATCGCCCTCCGAGCCGATGAGCCAGACCGTATACCCGGAATCGACGAGGCGCCGGGCAAGCGTCACGAAGTGCTCGGCCGGCCAGCGCTTGGCCGGACCGTATTCGGCGCCGGGACAAAGCGCCGCTATCGGGCGGTGGGTAGCCAGCCCCAGCGACCGCATCGCGTCGGCCGCGTTGACGGCGTCCGGAACGAGCACCGGAGCCGGCGCCTTGGGGGGGATGTCTTGGGGCCCCGCCGCCAAGGCGACAAACCGGTCGACCAGGCGTGGAACGGCCCGGACGTCGAGGACGCGCGCATCGGTGAGAAGCATGCGGCGCGCCTCACCGATGTATCCCACGCGCCGCGGTATGCGCGCGAGCCATGGTATGAGTGCAGACTTGAAAGAGTTCGGCAGGACGAAGGCTCGGGTGTATTGCTTGGCACGCAGCGAGCGGGCCAGCGCACGTCGCGCGCCCAGCTTGATCGAGCCATGGCCGAAAGGATTGTTGACGATGTTGCGCACGCCGCGCATCCGAGCGTACACGGGTGCGCACCATGGCGACGCCAGCACATCGACCAGCGGCGCTTGCAGCGGTTCGCGCAGCAGCGCGATCAGCGGCTCCGACAATATCGCGTCGCCGACCCACGACGGCGCGACGATAAGGATTCTCTCAACCATTGCTTGCCGGCGTGTTGCAATGCCCGCGTGAAACGGGGGACGCCGGAATTAGGGCCTATAACAGGCCCTAATGCCCGCTGCGCGGCACCTCTCCCTTGAGCCGGTAGCGCGTTCCGCAATAGGGGCACATCGCCTCGCCTGTCGCAGCGACGTCGAGAAACACACGCGGATGGCTCGACCATAGCGGCATCGCCGGGTTGGGGCAATGCAGCGGCAGATCGCGCGCAGTCACCTCAACGACCGGCAGCTCTCGCGCCTCGGGCTGGGGCATGGGAGATTGAGTCCGCATCTGGGTTGATCGGAGTCAGCCACGACACATATTTCGGGCTACGGCCGTTGACCGCATCGAAAAACATGGTTTGCAGCTTTTGAGTAACCGGGCCGCGCCGGCCTGCGCCGATCGGCCGATTGTCCAGCTCGCGTATCGGCGTGACCTCTGCCGCGGTTCCGGTGAAAAACGCTTCGTCGGCGATATAGAACTCGTCCCGGGTGATGCGGCGTTCGATCACCGGGATCCGAAGCTCCTCTGCGAAGGTGAAGATCGTCCCGCGCGTGATCCCGTTCAGTGCTCCACCGGACAGATCAGGCGTATGCAGCTTGCCATCGCGCACCAGGAAGACGTTCTCGCCCGAGCCTTGGCAAATGAATCCCTGAGGATCGAGCAGCATCGCCTCTTCGTAGCCGTCGTGAGTCGCCTCCTGATTGGCAAGGACCGAGACCGCGTAATTACACACGGCCTTGGCGTTGCACATCGTGATATTGGGATGATGATGGGTAAATGACGAAGTCTTCACGCGGATGCCCTTTTCCAGGCCGTCGGCGCCCAGATAGGCACCCCATGGCCACGCCGCGATGGCAACTCTGATGGGGTTGGACCGGGCCGCGACCCCCATCGCCTCGGATCCGTAGAACGCGATGGGGCGAATGTAGCAGGAGTCCAGATTGTTCCTCCTCACGCATTCCTTTTGCGCCTCGTCGATCTCATCCTTTTCGTAAGGAATTTTCATGCTGAAGATCTGGGCGGACCGGAACAGACGATCCGTGTGATCGCGCAAGCGGAAGATCGCCGGACCTGCAGCGGTCCGATAGCAGCGGACGCCTTCGAATACGCCGAGACCGTAATGAAGCGTGTGGGTCAGGACGTGGGTGTTCGCCTCGCGCCAGGGCACGAACTTCCCGTCGTACCAGATGAAGCCGTCGCGGTCCGCCATTGACATCGTGGATCTCCGAACGCCCGAAACCTGTTATTTTAGCTTATTCGGCCTCGGGCTCGGTCCATGAGCGTCCGAGAACCGTTCGCCACAGCTCATCGACGGCTTGGCGCCGCGCCGCTTGGGCCTGCGGGTCGACCCGCGCCTCGCGAGCTCCCTGCAGACGGATCTGATGCTGGAGCCGCCGGTATTCGCGATAGGCGTCGGCCGCGGCTTCGGCGACCTTTGTGGGAAGCAGTCCCAAGGCCGCAGCGAATCCAAGCAGCGCAATGTTGCCGGCATTGCGCGTGAGCGACGGGTGCATGTGGCTCTGCGCAAGCACCAGAAATTGCACGCTGAACTCCAGGTCGACCATGCCGCCGGGATCATGCTTCAAGTCGAAGTTTCCGCTGCGATTCGGGTGCGCCAGGTACATGCGCCGGCGCATGTCGACAATGTCGTCCTTCAACGTCTGTGAATTGCGTGGCACTCGCAGGATCGCTTCACGCAGCGATTCGAAAGCGGCGCCGATCGACGCATCTCCAGCCACGAAGCGGGCACGAGTCAGCGCCTGATGTTCCCACGTCCACGCCTGCTCCAACTGATATTTTCGGAACGCTTCGAAGCTCGACACCAGTAACCCGCTCACGCCGTCGGGGCGAAGCCGCAGGTCGGTCTCGTAGAGGCGGCCGGCCGCGGTGATGCTGGCGAGCCACGTGTTCATTCGCTGGGCGAGCCGAGCGTAGCGCTCGGCAGCCGCTTCGTCCTCATCGTCGTACAGGAAGACGAGGTCTAAGTCCGACGCATAACCGAGCTCCTTGCCACCCAGCTTGCCGTAACCGACGATGGCGAACTTCGGCGGCGACGCGTCCGGCCCGCTGATATGCGACCAGCAGCTGCAAAGCGTGGCATCGAGCACGATGTCCGCCAGCGCCGAGAGATGATCGGCGAGGCGCTCAACCGAGACTCTGCCGGTCAGATCCTGGGCGAGCAGCCGAAAGCTCTGCGCGTGCTGGAAGTGACGCAAGGCATCCATCTGAGCCTCGGCGTCGCCGGGATGCGCCTCCAGCGATGCAGCCAATTCCCGTCGCCACTCGGTCCAGTCCGGTTCGGCAAAAAGTGTCCGGCTATCGAGCAGCTCATCGAGCAATATCGGATGCCGCGTCAGATGCTCCGCTGCCCAGGCGCTGGCCGCCATCAGCTCCGCAAGTCGAGGCAATACCGGCGGATGTTCGACCAGCAGCGCTAGATAAGCGCTGCGACCGCTGATGGCCTCGAGCAGCGCCAGCAGACGTTCGAAGACGGTTCGCGGCTCCGGCCATGTGGCCGCAGCGCGAAGCAGCTGCGGCACCAGCGCGTCGAAGCGTTGGCGTGACAGCGTCGGAAGCTGCAGGTAGCGGCTGCTGCCGCGAACGCGCGCCAGGGACACTACGACCGCCGCAGGATCGGGATATCCGGCGGCGCTCAACGCCCCAGAGCGTTCTGCGCTCTGCGCTGGATCGAGCCATACCGCCGCCAGCGCGTCCTCTCCATCGATATCCGCCTCACGGAACAAGGCGTCAAAATGCCGTTCCACGGAGGCGCGGTGAAATGCCAGCGACTTGCCAAAGGCACCCGCATCGGCAAAACCGCTGGCGCGCGCGAGCGCCGTCCATTCGACTGAGCTTTTTGGCAAGTCCTGCGTTTGCGCATCATCCCGGTACTGCAGGCGGTGTTCGACATTGCGCAAAAAAACATACGCAGCGTTCAATTCGCTGACGGCAGCCCGAGGTAACAACCCCCGTTCGCCGAGCGCCTCCAGCGCCGCAAGCGTCTCGCGCAAACGCAGCGGCATTTCACGCCCGCCTCGGACCAGCTGCAGCGCCTGCACGATGAATTCGATCTCACGAATTCCACCGGGTCCAAGCTTGATGTTGTCCGCATGATCCTGTCTGCGACCTTGCTCGCGAATCTGCCGATGGACGTCGCGCAGCCCGGCATAGGCGTCGTAGTCGAGGTACTTGCGGTAGACGAAGGGCGTGATCAAGTGCATCAGCTCTTCACCACGGTCTCCCGTCAGCGGTCTCGCCTTGAGCCATGCATAGCGTTCCCAGGTTCGTCCCTGGGTGACGAGGTAATGCTCGAGTGCTGCGAAGGACGATGAAGGCGCGCCTGAGTCGCCGTAAGGGCGCAGTCTCGTGTCGACCCGAAACACGTAACCTTCAGAGGTGGACGCCTCGAGCGCCGCGATGATGCGGCGCCCAAGGCGGTCAAAGAACTCCTGATTCGAGATCGGGCGAGCGCCCGCCGTGACGCCTTCTTCCGGGTACACCAGGACGAGATCGATGTCCGAGGAGACGTTGAGCTCCGAGCCGCCCAGCTTGCCCATCGCGACGACGATCAACTTTTGCGCCTCTCCGCTGTGCGCGCCGATGGGATCGCCATGGATCGCCGAGAGCCATTGGCCATGTCTCGTCACCACCGTCCGTACAGCGATCTCCGCGAGGCGCGTGATGGTTTCGCACACTTCCGCGAGATCGGCGCGTTCGCTCAAGTCGCGCAGAAGCACAGTCAGGAAAACCCGTCGCCGCAACCAACGTAATGCGCTCGCGAGTGTGTCGGGATCCGTCGCTTGTTCGAGTCCTTGCGTGTGCTCGGCCTTCCATCGCCAAGGATGGTCGATTGCCGCCAGGACGTCGGCGACCAGTTCCGGAGAGACGCGGCGGGATTGCTCGGCGTAGCGGCTGAACGCGAATGCGGCGGCGAGGTCTGTCGGCAAGTCCGCCGAGGCGGGCATCCCGTTCCGGGTTAACATTGCGTGAGCGGTTCCTATTATGCCTGTCGTGCGAGCATTCTCGAGTTCATCGTTGTGATTCGTCTCTGGCTTCAGTCGACGTGGCGCTTGCTTCGCGTCGTGCTATTGGGCGCAATCATTCTGTTTTGCATCTCGTTGCTGGGTGTGCGTTACCTTGTGCTCCCTTGGGTGGACGCCCACAGCGACGAACTGACCCGCCTGTTGTCCGAAAAAATCGGCCGTCCCGTCGAAATCGCCACGCTCGGCACCGGCTGGGACGGCTGGAATCCGACGATCGATATTCGAGGTTTCCGACTGACCGATCCGGACAACGGGGCTGAGCTGGTTTCGTTGCCGCAAGTTCGTCTCATCGTGGCGTGGACGTCCTTTTTGTTCGTCGACTTCCGCATGAAGGAGTTGGCCATCGACGGGCCGCAGCTTGTCGTTCGTCGCGACTCGGCGGGCGTCCTGCATGTCGCGGGAGCGACATTCGAGCCTGGGCTGCGCAGCGATGACCAGCCACTCGCTCAATGGCTCCTCAGGCAGCCACGCATTCTCATACACGATGCCACCATAGTGTGGCGTGACGAACTTGCCAATAGCTCGGAGCTTGTCCTGGAACGGGTCGAGCTTCGGCTGGAGGATCGCTTCGGCCACCACCGCTTCGGCCTCCGTGGCGTTCCTCCTGCGCAACTGGCGGCGCCGCTCGATCTGCGCGGCGACATCAGCGACTTCTCGTTCGCCGACTGGCGCGGGCTCAACGGCCGCTTTTATGCGAGAGTCGACTATGCCGACATTGCCGCATGGCGGGAATGGCTGCCCATGGAGATTCCGATGCGCAGCGGCAAAGGCGCGCTGCGCGTGTGGTCCGAATTCGACCAGGGCCGCGCGCGCGAAATCGTCGCCGACGTTGTGCTTGCCGACGTGCAGACACGTCTCGCGCCCGATCTTCCCGAGCTCACACTCTCCGGGCTCTCGGGCCGCCTGGGGTGGAGCGACGATGGCAAGCGTCGCGAATTCTATACGCAACATTTGACCTTTGCAGGCGCCACCGGCGAAACGTTCGCGCCGACTGATTTCCGCCTGACTCTGAACTATGGCGCAGGCGGCAGCAATGCAGGCAGGATCGAGTTCACACGGCTCGAGCTCACTCCTTTGCGTCAGATGGCCGCCTTTCTGCCATTGCCCGCGAAATGGCGCGACGATCTCGCGCGCGTCGCTCCGCGCGGAACGCTCGAGCGCGGAACACTGGAATGGCGGGGCGAGCCCGACGCGCCTCAGGCGATCAGCGGTTCAGGACGCTTCATCGAACTCGGTTTCAGCGCACAAGGCGATGCGCCCGGGCTCGGCGGCCTTTCCGGCAGCTTCGATGCGACGCCGCGCGGTGGAACGCTCAAGCTCGACAGCAAATCGCTCAACATCGATTTTCCACGGATTTTCGCCGAGCGCATTGCGTTCGACAGCGCGCAGGCACAGCTTCGCTGGCACCGCGACAACGACGCACTGGTGTTCGAATTCGATCAACTGTCGTTCGCGAACCAGGACTTCGCCGGCAACGCCAAGGGCGAATACATCGCCGACGCCGAAGGGCCGGGAAGAATCAACATCACCGCCCAGCTCACGCGAGGGTCGGGACAGCACGTGTATCGCTACGTGCCTCTCACCATCAACGCCGATGTCCGCGAATGGCTTCACCGCGCGCTCGCCGGCGGCACAAGCACCGATACGCGTTTGAAGCTGTCGGGTCGACTGGCGGAATTTCCATTTGCGGATGGAAAGACCGGCCAGTTCCAGGTCTTAGTCAAGGCGCAAGGGGTGACACTCGACTATCTGGAGCGTTGGCCGCCGATCACCGGCGTCGACGCTGATGTGCGCTTCGAGAGCGCGCGGATGGTCATCGATGCCCATCGAGGCAAAGTCGCGGGTTTCGATCTCGATCGATGCAAGGTGGAAATCGCCGACATGCGCATAGCGCATCCCATGCTGCGCATCGAAGGCTCCGGCGCTGGAGCGACTTCCGATGCCTTGCACTTTATCGCGCAGAGTCCGGTCGGAGCTTGGCTCGATCACATGACCGATGCTGCCAGCGCCAACGGCAACGGCAGGCTGACGCTGAAACTTGATTTGCCGCTCGGCAGACCCGAGGGCAACGCAGTGGCAGGCGACTACACTTTCGACAATAACCGCCTTGTGATCGGCGGCGATGCACCGGCGGTCACCCAGCTAAGCGGCAAGCTTGCATTCACCGATCGCTCGCTCAACTCGCCCGGGTTGACCGGAGAGGTACTCGGCGGCCCTGCGCGCTTCTCTCTCACGACGACCGAAGGACGCGTACGTGTCGAAGGGCAGGGCGTCGTGAACCTGGCGCTGCTGCGCGGCGAATATCCCCAGAAAGCATTGCTCGCGCGGGTTTCCGGAAGCACCGATTGGCGGGCGACTGCAACGCTCAACGGCTCGGCGTCGAATGTCGAGGTCGATTCCACACTCAAAGGCGCGATTGTCGATCTG
>VBCY01000365.1 GCA_005882995.1 Betaproteobacteria bacterium | reverse complement strand
TCTATCCAAATTTCTCGAGAAGAAAGGGTTGGATTGACGGGCCTCCCGCTTCCCGACACCGGAAACGTGTTACCGAGTCCGCATTCACCAGCACGGAATTCGACATGACCAATGTCCTCATCCTCGGTGCGAACGGCCAGCTCGCGCGCAATACCACCCGCGTCTTCCTCGCGCATACCGACGCGAGGCTTAGGGAAATCGACGCCGCTGCTTCGAAGCTCCCGCTTCAAGGCGCGCGCCTGTCGGAAAGCGCGTTGGCAATGACGGGCGCTGAGCGGCCGTCGCTACAACGAGTAGAGAATCTCGAAGTACCGCTTCGTGATCGACATGTCGTCGCTGAAGGCCCGATGGCTACCACCCACACCCACTGAAACGGAGACATCGATGAACATTCTCGCGGCGGCCGCGATATTGCTTTTGATGATCGATCCAGTCTGCGCCCAGACGAACGAGGCCAATCCCGAGAAGCGGTTAACGGGCAAACCGCCCCGGCCATACAGAACCTGAACATCTCGCGCGGCGGCTCGCGGCCGTCCAGCCAAGCCGCGGCCGACCGATTCACGGGCTCAGTGCGCGTCGATCCGTTGTTTCAGACCAACGAATCCGCACGCGCCTCGGGCGCCTACGTCACGTTCGCGCCGGGCGCGCGTTCCGCATGGCACACCCACCCGCTGGGCCAGACCTTGATCGTCACCGCGGGTGTTGGCCGGGTTCAACGCTGGGGCGGGCCGATAGAGGAAATCCGGCCTGGCGACGTGGTCTGGATACCACCCGGCCAGAAGCACTGGCACGGGGCCTCACCGGAGAGTTCGATGACGCACATCGCCATTGCCGAGCAGCAGGGCGGCAAGACCGTCGACTGGCTGGAGCAAGTCAGCGATGCACAGTACGACCCCGTCCAGGCGCCAACAGCGTCCGGTACCCCGGATGCTGTGTCCGCTTCGGGTGCACAGACTACGCCGGCGCAGCGGCTGTTCGGCGACATCGCGCCCAAGCTGGCCGAGCTTACCGACAACGTGCTGTTCCGCGACGTGTGGGCGCGCCCGGGTTTGTCCCGCAGAGACCGCAGCCTGGTCACCGTCAGCGCCTTGATCGCGATGAATCGTCCCGATCAGCTTCGCTCCCACTTCGCCCTCGCACTCCAGAACGGCGTCACGCAGGACGAACTGGTCGAAGTCATTACCCACCTGGCGTTCTACGCGGGCTGGCCCAGCGCCGTGAGCGCGGCGTCCGTCGCCAAGGAAGTTTTCCCGAAACCCTGATGCGGATGACCGTTCGCTCAAGGACAGCAAGCGAGGAAATCGATCCATGGACATTGCCGCCGGAAAGCTACCGGATTCCTGCACGCGGCCAAGGACCGTTGCTTGTGAGGTCATGTGCCAATGAATTGCGTATAATGTGTATTATGTAAATTAGCAGGAGTTGGCACGATTGGGATTAAACCTCTAGGCCCGCAAGACAATAATCCGCCAGTGCTTCCATGACGCCGCCGTCCTCCCCGGCCGGCGCCGCGCACTCGATGGAAATATCGCGGTGCTCCTGACGCAGCTTTTCCACGAGCTGAGGAAGATCCTCGCGAACGTGGCCACCCTGGCCGAAGAAAATCGGCGCGATACGCACGGCCGTCACTTCGCTAGCAATCAATTCGGCGACCGCGCTTTTAAGATCGGGCTTCAACAACTCCAGGTAAGCCACGCGCACTTCAAGGGATGGCGCGCGTGCCTGCAGCCGCCGCAAGAGCTTTTCGAATGGTTCCGCCCAGCGGGAATCGCGAGCTCCGTGGGCGAATATCACCAATCCCTGTTTTCTTGGCCTATCGGTCATATAGCGATTCGATATCACGTAATCGCAAACCATTCCTTCTCTGCATAAGGGTCGGCGGCTACCCTGACCGTATCGGCACTTATTCCGGCGCGCCATGTACCGTTACGACCGGCACGATCAGCGCTTCATCGACGAACGGGTCGCCCAGTTCAGGGACCAGACGCGGCGCTTCCTTGCCGGCGAACTGACCGAGGATGAATTCCGGCCGCTGCGGCTGCAAAACGGGCTTTACATCCAGAAGTACGCTCCGATGCTTCGGATTGCAATTCCCTACGGGCTGCTTTCCTCGGCGCAATTACGCACCCTGGCGCACATCGGCCGCAAGTATGACAGAGGCTATGGCCATTTCACGACCCGCCAGAATATCCAGTTCAACTGGCCGCGACTGGAGGACGTTCCGGACATCCTGGCCGAGCTGGCGCGCGTTCAGATGCATGCCATTCAGACCAGCGGCAACTGTGTACGCAACATCACGACCGACCACTTTGCCGGTGTTGCGGGCGATGAGATCGTCGACCCGCGGCCGTATTGCGAGCTGCTAAGGCAATGGTCGACGTTCCATCCCGAGTTCGCATACCTGCCGCGCAAGTTCAAGATCGCAGTGTCCGGCTCGCCGGTCGATCGGGCCGCGACGCTGGTTCACGACATCGGTGTGCATGCCGTTCGCGATCAGGATGGAGAAGCAGGTTTCCGCGTCCTCGTCGGTGGCGGGCTTGGGCGGACGCCGATTATCGGCCATGTGATCCGTGAGTTCCTGCCCCGCGCCGAGATTCTCAATTATCTCGACGCGATCATGCGTGTCTACAACCGTTTTGGCCGGCGCGACAACAAGTTCAAGGCGCGCATCAAGATCCTCGTGAAGGACATGAGCATCGACGTGTTCCGCGATCACGTGGAAGCCGACTGGGAGCGCATTCGTGGCGGACCCGGCGCTGTGCCCGACGAGGAAGTTGCCAGGCTCGCGTCATTCTTCGATGCGCCGCCCTATGAGCGCTTCGATGGCGAGGACGCGAGCTTCCGCGCCGCGCTTGCCGACAACCGCGCCTTTTCGAACTGGGTCAAGCGCAACGTATTCCCGCACAAGGTCCCCGGCTACGCGGTGGTCACGTTGTCGCTCAAGAAAACCGGAGTGCCCCCGGGTGATGCCACGTCGGATCAAATGGATGCCGTGGCCGATCTGGCCGACGCGTACAGCTTCGGTGAACTGCGCGTATCGCATGAACAGAACCTGATATTCACGGACGTGAAGCAGGCAGCGCTGCTCGCCCTTTGGGGCGAGCTCAAGGCGCTGGGCTTCGCGACTCCCAATATCGGGCTCCTCACCGACATCATCTGCTGCCCGGGTGGCGACTTTTGTTCACTCGCCAACGCCAAATCCATCCCCATCGCCGAATCGATCCAGCGCCGCTTCGATGATCTCGATTATCTCTACGACCTCGGCGAGATCGATCTCAACATCTCGGGTTGCATGAATGCGTGCGGACATCATCACGTCGGAAACATCGGCGTGCTCGGAGTCGACAAGAACGGGTCGGAGTGGTACCAGGTTTCGATCGGCGGCGATCAGGGCGAGCACGCATCACTGGGCAAGGTGATCGGCCGATCATTTGCAGCGGTCGACATGCCGGACGTCATCGAGCGGCTCGTCGACGTTTACGTGGAGCGGCGGCACGAGGATGAACGCTTCATCGATGCAGTGCGCCGGTTGGGCGTCGAACCATTCAGGGAGCGTGTCTATGCCGAAGCTCATTAAGGACCGGGCAGTCGTCGACGATGCATGGACGCTCGTTCGTGAAGGCTCGATCGATGAGCTGCCGGTGACGCCTGTGATCATCCCACTCGGGCTATGGCAGCAGCACCGCGACGCTCTCCACGAGAGGCGGGACGTTGGCGTCTGGCTTGCCCCGAGCGACGACCCGGACGCGCTTGCAGGCGATGTATCGTCCTTGTCGCTGATCGCAGTGGATTTCCCTCAGTTCACCGACGGCCGCGGCTATTCCACAGCGCGGCTGCTGCGCGAGAAATACGCCTTCGCCGGTGAATTGCGCGCCATCGGCGACATCCTGCGCGACCAGCTCTACTATCTTCAAGAGTGCGGCTTCAACGCCTTCGCGGTGCGCTCCGACCGTGATGCCGCCCAAGCCCTCCGGGGACTGGACGACTTCAGCGACAATTATCAGGCGACCGTCGCCCGCCCGCTGCCGCTGTTTCGGCGTCGGCCTGAGGCGGACCGTGATGTCGCAACGCAGTCGAGCTGAAGCGAGTCTCCCATGAGCTTCGAACGCCGCTCACTTGAGACGCTCGCCCTGCTCCATCGAATCGTGCTCACGCACGCTCCGGTGGCGCTCGCAAGCAGCTTCGGCGCCGAAGACATGGTGCTCACCGATCTGATTGCGCGAAACGCTCTGCCCGTCGATGTTTTCACGCTCGACACCGGTCGTCTGCCGGGAGAGACCTACGCTCTCATGGAGCGTGTGCGTGAGCACTATGGGCTGCCCATCGAGGTGTACTACCCCGACGGACGAGCGCTCGAAGCGTATGTGCGTGACCACGGGATTAATGCTTTCTATCGATCGACCGTGCTGCGCCGGCGATGCTGCGCAATCCGCAAGACCGAACCGCTGTCGCGCGCGCTCGCCGGCAGGCGTGCGTGGATTACCGGGCTGCGCCGGGCGCAGGGAGTCACGCGGCAAGACATTGATCTCGAAGAGCACGACCCGGTCCATGGGTTGCCCAAGTTCAATCCGCTGGTGGAGTGGAGCGACGCCGACGTCTGGGGGTACATCCGCGCTCGTCGCGTTCCCTACAACCCGTTACACGATCGCGGCTATCCGAGCATCGGTTGCGCGCCCTGCACCCGGGCCGTCGAACCGGGCGAAGACATACGTGCCGGGCGCTGGTGGTGGGAAAGTGCGGAACACAAGGAGTGCGGCTTGCATCGGCGTCCGCTCGACGTTGCCGTGCGTGTCGAACACACAGAACTGCGCCCATGACCGTCGCCGCCCTGCTTGAGGGCCAGAGTCTTCCGGGAAAGTCGCCCGCATTGACGCTGGTCGACTACGATCATCTCGGCTGGCTCGAATCCGAAGCCATTCACATCCTGCGCGAAGTCGCGGGCCAGTGCCGCAATCCCGCCCTGCTCTTCTCGGGCGGCAAGGATTCACTGGTACTGTTGCGGCTCGCCGAAAAAGCGTTCCGGCCCGGCGGCTTTCCTTTTCCGCTGCTGCACATCGACACGGGGCACAATTTCCCGGAGGTGATCGCTTTTCGCGATCATCGCGCCGCGCAGTTGGGCGAGCGACTGATCGTGCGCTCGGTCGAGGATTCGATTGCCAGCGGCCGCGTCGAGCTGCGCCATCCTGCAGAGAGTCGCAACCGTCATCAATCGGTGACGCTGCTCGATGCCATCGCCGAATTCGGCTTCGATGCGTGCATTGGCGGCGCCCGCCGTGACGAGGAGAAAGCGCGCGCGAAAGAGCGCATCTTCTCCTTCCGCGACGCCTTCGGCCAATGGGACCCGAAGAGCCAGCGTCCGGAGCTCTGGAATCTCTACAACGCTCGGGTCGGACCCGGCGAGCACGTGCGCGTATTTCCCATCAGCAACTGGACGGAGCTCGACGTCTGGCAATACATCGCCCGCGAGCGCCTCGAGGTGCCGTCCATTTACCTCGCCCATATTCGTGCGGTCGTGCGCCGCGGCGCAGCGCTGGTGCCGGTGACCGAGTTGACGCCACCGCGCGACGGCGAAAGAGTCGAGAAGCTTTCCGTGCGCTTCAGGACAGTGGGAGATATCACTTGCACTGCGCCGGTCGCCTCGCGCGCGACCAACATCGAGGCGATCATCGCAGAGACCGCCGCAGCGACGATCACCGAGCGCGGCGCGACCCGCCTCGATGACCAGACCGCGGAAGCGTCGATGGAACTGCGCAAGAAGGAAGGTTACTTTTAATGGCGGCGATCGAAGCGTCCGAACTGGTCGATCGTGGCGTCCTGCGGTTTCTGACTGCAGGCAGCGTCGACGATGGCAAGAGCACGCTCATCGGGCGGCTTCTCTACGACACCAAGGCGATTCTGGCGGATCAGCTTGCGGCAATCGAACGCACCTCGCAGCGCCGCGGCCAGACGCTTGACCTGTCGCTCCTCACCGACGGCTTGGTCGCCGAGCGCGAGCAAGGGATCACCATCGACGTCGCTTACCGTTATTTCGCGACCGCGGTGCGCAAGTTCATTATTGCCGACGCCCCTGGGCACACTCAGTACACTCGCAACATGGTCACGGCAGCGAGTACGGCTCAGTTGGCGATCCTGCTCGTCGACGCGCGGCACGGCGTGGTGACGCAAACGAGGCGTCACGCCGTGCTCGCGCATCTGGTCGGTATCCCGCACCTGGTCGTCGCCGTCAACAAGATGGATCTGGTCGATTACCGTCCCGATGCTTTCGCCTCGATCGTCGACGAGTTCCTCGATTTTGCGGCGCGCTCGGGGATATCGGACGTGCGCTTCGTCCCCATTTCCGCCCTCGAAGGCGACATGGTCGTCGAGCGCGGCGGCAACCTGCCGTGGTATGAAGGGCCAACCCTGTTGCAGATCCTGGAAACGGCAGACGTTTCCAATGCGCTCGTGGACGCGCCTTTCCGCTTTCCCGTGCAATACGTCGCGCGCCCCAATGGCATCAACCGGCGCGGATACATGGGACGCATCGAATCGGGATCGATCGCCGTCGGCGATGAAGTCTGCCTGCTCCCAACCGGATTGTGCACGCGGGTGAGCGCGATCAGAACTTTTCATGGCGATCACGCCAGCGCCGGGCTGCATTCGGCGATTACGCTAGAGCTCGGCGACGAGATCGATGTCTCGCGTGGCGACATGCTGGTTAGCGCCGCCAAGCCGCCTGCGATATCGCGCATGCTCGAGGCAAGCCTGTGCTGGCTCGACGCTGCGCCGCTGGACACGAATCGCAAATACGTGTTGCGGCATACGACGCGTGAAGTCCGTGCGCGAGTCGATCGCATCGATCATTTGTGGAATGTTGCCAGCCAACAGTGCGAGCCAGCGCCGCCGACGCTGCGCATGAACGACATTGGTCGTGTCGCCCTCTCGCTCGCTCAACCCGTATTCGCCGACCGTTACGCCGATAATCAGGTCACGGGAAGCTTCATCGTCATCGATGAAGTGACCAACAATACGGTGGCTGCCGGACTGATTGAATGACTGGCACCGTCTATCTCGTTGGCGCGGGACCCGGCGCGCCCGACCTGCTGACCCTGCGTGCGGCTCGTCTGCTCGAGCGCGCCGATGTGCTGTTCCACGACGCGCTGGTTCACCCGGGGACGCTCGCCCTCGCGAAACGTGCCGAGAAGATTGCCGTCGGCAAGCGCTGCGGCAGGCACTCGACCGCACAGAGATTCATCAACAAGCGCTTGATCGACGCAGCCCGTCGACATACAACGATCGTGCGTCTGAAAGGCGGCGATCCCATGCTCTTCGGTCGCGCGAGCGAGGAAATTGCTGCCCTCGAGGCTGCGGAGATACGCTACGAGATAGTGCCCGGTGTGACTGCAGCCCTGGCGGCCAGCGCAGAAATGGGCATTTCGCTCACGCAGCGTGGCCTCGCCCGCAGCGTCGCCTTCGCAACTCCGCGGATTGGCCACGGTGCCGGCCCCAGTAATTGGGCGACGGCGATCGCGGCAGCTGATACCGGCGCGATTTACATGGGCGCCGGTCAAGCACGAGAAATCGCCGATGCCTTGCGCGCCGCAGGCGTGCCGACGTCGACACCGATCGCCTTGGTCGAAAACGCTTCGCTGGCGCATTCGCGAAGCTTCGTTATCACGCTTGAAGAGCTACCCGAATTGGCGAGCGAGGCATTCACCGGCCCCGTCGTGATGCTGATCGGAGCGCAATTCGCCGTTGCAGCTGCGGCCGCTGGAGGCCGTGAGCTGCAAATACATTCCCCAGCGTCTCAGAGACCACTCGCAACAGCAAGCAAGTGAGCGACTTCGGCTTACTGGCTCTTGCCGGATTCGGCGTCGCTCTCATTGTGGGACTGACCGGGGTGGGCGGCGGTTCGATCATGACGCCGCTGCTGATCACCGTTTTCGGCATCCCTGCGCCGGTCGCTGTCGGAACGGACCTTGCCTGTGCGGCTGTCACCAAGACGGCGGGTGCGATCGCTCATCGCGCTGCACGCAATATCGCCACGCGGATCGTTGTATTGCTCGCCGCCGGAAGCGTTCCAGCGGCGATCACCACGCTCCTGCTGATCGCGTCAGCCAAGCTTTCGCCGCAGCAGCTCAACCATATGATTCGCGAGTGCGTTGGTGTTGCCCTTTTGGTGAGCATCGGGATGCTTCTTCTGCGTGACCCATTGCGACGCTGGGGTGCGCAAAGCACACATCTGCACGGTATTCGTCGCCATCGACCCGCGCTTACCGTGCTGGTCGGGGCCACGATCGGAATTGCTGTCGCTCTGACCTCGCTTGGCGCTGGAGCGATTGGCGCCGCGTGTCTTGCTTTGCTCTATCCTGAGCTCGAACCCTCGGAAATCGCCGGCAGCGACATTGCGCACGCTGTGCCGCTGACGGCGGTCGCTACGGCGGGTCACGCGTGGTTGGGCACCATCGATGGCGGAGTGCTGCTCGCGCTATTGTGCGGCGGCTTGCCGGGAATCGTGCTGGGTAGCCTTGCATCGCGTCGCGTGCCTATCCGCGTATTGCGAGTAATGTTGGTGACGACGCTCGCGTTGGCGGGCGTGAAGCTACTCGCCTGATCGGCCTGGAATCACTTCGAGCTCGCGCGCAAAGCGGCCAGGGAGCGCAAACGCGCCACAAGCCACCTGCGGTATGATCGCTGCGGCCGCGAAACATCGATGGCCGTGCGCTTGTCTTGTACACATGGGTCTGCCGTTGTTCGATCTTCCTTCTCTTGCTCAACGCGAATGGATCGCGGCGCGTCTCGCGCGCCCGGCGCCGGACTCCGCTCGCAATTTATCCGATGGCTTCCGCCTGCCGGGTCGGGAAGGTGAGCCTACATCGGCGGCAGTGCTCGTTCCGCTGGTCAACCGACCCGGGGGCATCACGGTATTGCTCACTCAGCGCAGCGCCGATCTGCCGGACCATCCTGGGCAAATCAGCTTTCCCGGTGGACGGGTCGAACCCGAGGACGCCGACGTGGGATGCGCCGCGCTACGTGAAGCGGCGGAAGAAATCGCGCTGCCACGAGAGCGCGTCAGTCTGCTCGGCACGCTCTCCGAATACGAAACGGTAACCGGATATCGCGTGACGCCGGTCGTCGGATGGGTAGAGCCGCCCTTCGAAGTAAAGCCTGATCCGCTGGAGGTCGCCGACGTGTTCGAAGTCCCGCTTGCTTTCCTGCTCGAACCCGCGAATCAGCAGCGCCACTTTCGCATGCTCGGCGAGATCCGCCGCGATTACTACGCGATCCCTTATGGTGAGCGCTATATCTGGGGCGCAACCGCGGCGATGCTGATGATTCTGGAGCGCACGCTGCGTGGGTCCTGACTCGCAGCCGGCGCCTTAAGCGACGAGTTATCTTTTCCTTGACGATGGCCCGCCACAGACACCCGCGCATACGGACAGGCCCATGACTTCGCCACGCGAGCACAGCTTTCTGAACCTCAGTCTCCACGGCTTCCACCGCGTGGTCTATCGTGAATGGGGTGAAACCGACAATCCGCACGTGGTCGTGTGCGTGCACGGCCTCACACGCAACGGTCAGGACTTCGACACGCTCGCCACGGCGCTCGTCAATCGCTTTCGCATTCTCTGTCCCGACATGCCGGGACGCGGTGATAGCGAGTGGCTGAGCGATCCCAACGATTACGCATTCCCGACCTACCTTGGCACGCTGACTGCGATGCTCGCGCATGCGCATGCCGAGCGGGTGGCATGGGTTGGAACGTCGATGGGCGGTCTCCTGGGCATGGTGATGGCGGCCCAACCGCAGACGCCGATTACCCGACTGGTGATGAACGATGTCGGTCCGGTCATCGAATCTGCCGCGCTTGCCCGGATTGCCACGTACGTGGGACAAAATCCAGTGTTCGATTCTTTCTCGGCGTTGGAAGCCCACATCCGCGACGTATCAGCTCCTTTCGGAAATTTGTCGGACGCGCAATGGGAGGCTTTATCGCGCTCCAGCGCCCGGCAGCTACCCGATGGGCGCTGGCGTCTCAAATACGACCCGGGGATTGCCGTGCCGTTTCGCGCCACGTCGTCACAGCCCACCGATCTTTGGCCGCTGTGGGACGCAATCCGCTGCCCGACGATCCTCTTGCGGGGAGCAGAATCGGACCTGCTCTCGCCGGTCACCGCGGCGGCGATGCGCGTGCGCGGGCCCCGGCCGGAAATGGTCGAATTTGACGGCGTCGGCCATGCACCCATGCTGCTGACACCGGATCAGATCGCGCCGGTGGTCGCCTTTCTGGACGCTGCTTAGCGGCAAACACTGCCAAACCGGGCGGTATCGTCTACAATCGAGGCCGCTGGTCAAAAACATTCCAACGTCATGGCACTCGCGTTGAGTCTACCGCCGCTCGATGAGCGACCCTCGAACCCGCCCGAGACCAGGGTCGGTCGGGTGATTCCGTGGCTTGAAGACGCGCTCAAGCGCAGTCCGATCGAGGCGGCCGGGGTTATCGGGGACGCGCTGGCGGCGACCAATCGAGTGCCGCTCTCCGAATCGCGCAGGCTCGAGCTCACCGAGAAATACTATGCCGCCGCACAGGGACTGTGGCCCAATCTGGAGCGCCAGTTTTCCCGGGCTCCGCATCCACTTTCGGGCAACGCGCTGGAGGCGGCCAAAGCCGGACTCATTCTCGCGAGCGAGCTCGCTATCGCGTACAAGCACCTGCTCACGCACGAGGCGGGCAAGCGCATTCTGCTGACCGGAAATCGGCTGCTGATCGCGCTCACTCACCGTTGCCTGCAATGCACCGCCCGCATTCTGATCAACAGCTATCTTTCGTATTCTCCGGTCCCGGCACGCACCTGGCACGACGCGCACGCCATCTACAAATTCGCGCTCGATCGCGGCGTGCATCAGACGCCTATCGCCAGCGATAACCCGGAAGCGACACCCGAGCGCCTCTACATCCAGGCGTTGCTGCTCGCGCTGGCCAACCCCTACGGATTCTTGCCGGGCCAACTCACTCAGGTCGCGAGTTATCTTCAGGAGCACTCGCACTGGGCGAAGATAACCGACATCACGCCGGTGCATCGGCTTGCCAAGGCGGTGGCAGTCATTCCAGTCGGGCATGACTTTCCTCCGTTTTCGGCCAACAAGGGCGGTAACATCGAAGGAAGCAAGTTGTTTCTGCTGACCTTCGATCTCGCCTTTCAGCTGCAGGAACAATTGCGCGTGCTCGACGGCGGAGGCGCCGCGCCCGCAAACGTGGGCACGGACCGCGCAACGATTGCCCAGTACACAGCTCTTCTGCGTCGCCTGCTGCGCCAATGGGCGATCCCGCCGGCGCGGCAGTTCAATCGCCTTCCATCGCGCGCGCGCGTTGTGATGTGCGCGGGCTTGCCCGCCGTGTGGCAGTACAGCCGTGGCACCCATGTCAATGTCGCCAATCCGCCAACGGGCCTGCCGCCGATGAGCGGTTGCCAGGTGATCAACCACACGCCGGCCGGCTATGCTTTGCGGCAGATCGACGCGATGCACGCGCCGTTGCGCATCGGCGATCTCATCGCGCTGCGCGTCGAGGGACGCAACGTACTGCAGGTCGCAGTGGTGCGCTGGTTCCGCAACACGCTGCGCGGAACCGGGCTCGAATTCGGCTGCGAACTACTCACCGACAGCCCGGAAGCGGCTGCGGCGCACGCCGAAGGCGCGCAAACGGCATTGCAGCATGTGGTGCTCCTGCCCGACGAAGGTCAGGACGGTTCGCCTGCGATGGCGCTGACCCCGGCAAGTGCCTTCAAGATCGAAGACGCAATCACCCTTCGGCGTGGCGCCAATGTCGGCACCGTCGTGCTCACTAAACTCGTTGATCAGGGACCGGGCTTCGAGCTCTTCGAATACGTTGCCGTCGCCTAATCGCTGGCGGCGAGCGTTTTCTGCCACGCTGGCGGCCCTGGCGCTGCTCGAGCTCCTCTGGGAACTGTGGCTTGCTCCGTTGCGACCGGGCGGCTCGTGGCTCGCGCTCAAGGCGCTGCCGCTTTTGCTGCTGTGGCTCGAAGTTTCTCCGGCACGTCCCCGCGCCGCGCAATGGGCGCTGCTGGTGCTGCCGCTTTATGTCGCGGAAGGCGTGGTCCGCGCTTGGAGCGAATCCGGACGATACGCAGTATGCGCGATCACAAGCACGCTGCTCGCCCTGGTCGCGCTCGCCTCAGGCATCGCATGGGTGCGCAGCTTGCGGCCGTCTCCGGGTTAGCCGCGACTCGCGCCCAACCCTTTGGGCATCGGAAAGACGACGCGTTCGACAACGCCGTCCAACTCTCGCACCTCCGCAGCACCCAGCTCGCGCAGTCGAGCGACAACCTTGCGCACCAGTATTTCCGGGGCGGAAGCACCTGCGGTAACGCCGATGGACCGCGCGCCCTTCAACCATTCCGGATCGAGCTCGCTTTCCTGGTCGATCATATAGGCAGCGGTGCCGCCCTTGGCGGCAACTTCGCGCAGCCGATTGGAGTTCGAGCTGTTCGGGCTGCCGACAACGATGACCACGTCGCATTGTGGCGCCATCAGCTTTACCGCGTCCTGTCGGTTTTGAGTCGCGTAGCAGATGTCGTCCTTCTTCGGCCCGACAATATTTGGAAAGCGCCGCTTCAACGCATCGACGATCGCCGCCGCATCGTCCACCGAAAGCGTCGTTTGCGTGACATAGGCAAGCTTGGCCGACTCGCACACCTTGAGCTTCTCGACATCATCGACCGATTCGACCAGATAGATGCCGGCGCTTGCCTGGCCCATCGTGCCTTCGACCTCGGGGTGACCCGCGTGTCCGATCATTACAATCTCGCGGCCGCTGTCCCGCATCTTGGCGACTTCGATATGAACCTTGGTCACCAACGGGCACGTGGCGTCGAAGACCACCAACCCGCGCGCATCGGCTTCGGCGCGCACCGCCGGAGATACGCCATGCGCACTGAACACGACCGTGCTGCCCGATGGGATCTCCGAGAGCTTGTCGACGAAGATCGCGCCCTTGCCCTTGAGGTCCTCGACTACGGACCGGTTGTGCACGATTTCGTGGCGCACATAGATCGGCGCGCCGAATTGCGCCAGTGCCTGCTCGACGATCGCGATCGCGCGATCGACGCCTGCGCAAAAACCACGAGGATTGGCGAGCAACAGGTCCATCAATCCGTCCTCACTTGCGAAGGATGTCGCCGCTGCCACAGGCTCTCCACGATCAGCAGCCCTGCGCCGACGGTAATTGCGCTATCGGCGACGTTGAACGCAGGGAAAGGATCCAGCCAGGCAATGGCGGCGCTGCGCATCGGCAGGAAGTCATGAAAGAAAAGGAAGTCGACGACCTTGCCGATGGTTGCCCGGTCCCAAAGGTTGCCTAGCGCGCCGCCGAGAATCAGGCTGAGACCCCAGCAATACATGCGGCTTCCGCCGCGTCGAAGCAGCCATACAATCAGAACGGCCGCCGCAAGGGCAAAAGCGCTGAACATATAGCGCTGCCAGCCCGCAGCATTCCCCAGGAAGCTGAACGCAGCACCGGCATTGAAGGTCAGGATGATGCTGAAAAAAGAGGTGAGCCGCCGTTCCATGCCCGGGTGCATCGATGAGAGCACCGCAGTCTTGCTCAATTGATCGGCAACCACCACCGCCGCCGAAACCACGAGCCACGGCCACCACCCGCGTGCGACGGTCGGCTGGGTAGACGCGGTGCTCATGCGTAAGCTCGCTGCTCGCCAGACGCGAAAAGGTTCGCGACACAGCGGCCGCAGATCGTGGGATGTCGCGCATCATCCCCGACATCATCGCGCCAGTGCCAACAGCGCTCGCATTTTGTATAGGGACTCGGGTTGACCGCGACGGCGAGCACATCGGCGCGTTCGATGCGCGCCGCGGAGGTGATCAGCACAAACCGAAGATCGTCGCCCAACGAGGCGAGCGCCTCATAATCCTCGTCAGGGGCAGCAATAGTGACTTCCGCCTCGAGTGAGGAGCCGATCTTGCCGTTCTGGCGCAGCGTTTCCAACTCCTTCAGCACCGCTGAGCGCACGCTAAGGACCCTCGACCACTTCTGCAGGAGCGCTCCCGCATTTGGCACGTCCGGCAGAGAATCTTGCCACAGACCCATGAATATCGTCGCATCTTCCGGATGCAGAATATTCCACGCCTCCTCGGCGGTGAACGAGAGCACCGGCGCCATCAGTTTGAGCAGCGCGTCACGAATCGCGGCAAGCGCGGTTTGCGCGGAGCGCCGCGCATGGCTATCCCTCGCCGCCGTGTACAGCCGGTCCTTGAGCACGTCGAGATAAAAACCGCCGAGCTCCTCGGAGCAGTATGTCTGCAGCCGTTGCACGACGAGATGGAATTCGTAGCGCGTGTAGTCGCCCTCGATCGACGACATGAGGACGCCCGCCTGTGCCAGTGAATAGCGATCGATTTCGAACATCTCCGGGACTGGCACGGCATCACGTGCGGCGTCAAAATCGGCGGTGTTGGCGAGCAGGAAGCGGAGCGTGTTTCGAATCCGGCGGTAGCTCTCGACCACCCGCTTGAGAATTTCCTCCGAGATCGACAGATCGCCGGAATAATCGGTGGCGGCGACCCACAGGCGAAGAATCTCGGCGCCCAGTGTGCCCCACACTTTTTGCGGCGCAACCACGTTGCCCTTTGATTTCGACATCTTCTTGCCTTCGCCGTCGACGACAAAGCCGTGGGTGAGCAACCCCTTGTACGGCGGCGAGCCGTTGAGCATGCAAGATGTGAGCAGAGACGAGTGGAACCAGCCGCGATGCTGATCGGAGCCCTCGAGGTACAGATCCGCCGGGAAGCCGAGCGCCGGATCACGGCGCAAAACGGTCTCATGCGTCGACCCGGAGTCGAACCAGACATCAAGCGTATCGGTTAATTTGCGGTACTTTGTGGCATCGACGCCAAAATCCCCGTGGTTTGACTCGTACCAAGCTTCGATGCCGCCGTGCTCAACCTTTGCCGCGGCCCGCTCGAGCAGATCCGCCGTGTCCGGATGCAGCGCTTCCGTTTCCTTGACGACGAAGAAAGGCAGCGGCACACCCCACTGGCGCTGCCGCGACAGAGTCCAGTCGGGGCGGTTGGCAATCATGCCGTAAAGACGCGACTTGCCCCACGCCGGAAAGAACTGCGTCGCTTCCACTCCGCGCAGCGCGGTCGTGCGCAATGGCTCGGCCGGTTTGCGTCCCTTGTAGCCAGCGACCCGATCCATGCCGGCAAACCATTGCGTGGTCGCCCGGTAGATGATCGGCGTGCGATGCCTCCAGCAATGCATGTAGCTGTGGGTGAACTTCTCCGCGTGCAGCAGGGCACCGACTTCTCGCAGCTTGTCGACGATCTTCGGGTTGGCGTCCCAGATCTTCATCCCGCCGAATAAGGGCAGGCTCGGCGCGAAGCGTCCGTCGCCCTGCACCGGATTAAGAATGTCGTCGTCGTCCATTCCGTAACTGCGGCAGGACTCGAAGTCGTCAACGCCGTACGCGGGCGAACTATGTACGACGCCAGTCCCCTGCCCTAACGTTACAAAGTCGCCGAGATAGACGGGCGCGGCACGGTCATAGAATGGATGACGGAAGCGAATCAAATCGAGCGCAGTGCCTTGGGCCGTCGCGATGATGCTGCCATCGAGCTTGAAGCGAGCGAGGCAGCTCGGCACCAGGTCCTGTGCAAGCACGAGCAGTCCGCGCGGGGTCTGCACCAGGGCGTAGCTAAACTCGGGATGGACATTGAGCGCCTGGTTCGAAGGGATGGTCCACGGCGTGGTCGTCCATACGACAGCCTGGACTAAGGCTTGCGGTAACGTCGCCAAGCCGAACGCACGCGCGAGCTTGGGACGTTCTCCATCCTCCAACGGAAAGCCTGCATCGATGGCGATGTCCTGGCGTTCCTCGTACTCGACCTCAGCTTCTGCCAGCGCACTGTGGCAGTCGAAGCACCAGTTGACTGGCTTGAGTCCGCGATACAGATAGCCCTTTTCGAGCAGCTTGCCCAGCGTGCGGATTTCGTTCGCTTCGTTGGCGTACGCCATGGTCGTGTACGGGTGTTCCCAGTCGCCGAGCACGCCCAGCCGCTGAAAGTCCGACTTCTGACGCGCGATCTGCTCCGCGGCGTAAGCACGGCACAAGCGCTGGGTGTCCGCGGTCGAAAGGTTCTTGCCGTGGGTCTTTTCGATCTGCACCTCGATAGGCATGCCGTGACAGTCCCATCCAGGCACATACGGCGCATCGAATCCGGCAAGCTGCCGGCTCTTGACGACGATGTCCTTGAGGACCTTGTTCAGCGCCTGGCCGATGTGAATATCGTTGTTGGCGTACGGCGGTCCATCGTGCAGCACGAACTTCGGTCGCCCGAGGCTCGCTGCTCGGATAGCCTCGTACACCCTGCGCCGCTTCCATTCCTCTACCCAGACCGGCTCACGTCGCGCGAGATCGCCGCGCATGGGAAACGGCGTATCCGGAAGATTGAGCGTCGTCTTGTAATCGACTTTGGGATCGTCGGGCATGGCTACTGATGAGCCGCGAAGTATTCGCGTGCATGAGCGACGTCGGCGTGGATCTGCCGCGCCAAGGTGTCGAGATCCGGGTAGCGCTCTTCATCGCGCAGCTTGTGCAGGAATTCGACCGTCACGCGACGGCCGTAGATCGCTTCGTTGAAATCGAAGACAAATACTTCGAGCACCGGCTTGCCATCGGTCTTCACCGTCGGCCGCACGCCCAGGCTCGCCACACCGGCGCGCAGCGAAGCATCCAAGCCTTGCACGCGAACCGCGAAAATACCGGTGAGCGCCGGCTTGTGGCGAAGCGCAATGTTGGCCGTCGGGAAACCGAGCCTCTCACCTCGCTTATCGCCGTGCGCGACCCGACCAGCGATCGCATAAGGTCGACCGAGAAGGCGGGCTGCATGCTCGAGCTCTCCCGCAGCAAGGGCATTTCGAATGGCAGTGCTCGACACACGTTCTCCAGCGACGCTGACCATACGCATCGCTTCGACACTGAACTCCTTCGCTGCAGCACGCAGCGTCGCGATATCACCGCTGCGACCTCGGCCGAACCTGAAATCGTCGCCCACCAGAACCCAGCGCACGCCGAGCTTTTGCACCAGAACGCGCTCGATGAACTCGTCAGCCGATAACGACGCCAGCGCCGCGTTGAAGCGGGCGATGAAGACTCGAGCGACGCCATGGGCGCGAAATTGTTCGAGCTTTCTGCGAAGCGAGGAAAGCCTCGGCGGCGCAGCGCCGTGCGCGAAGAATTCACGTGGATGCGGATCAAAAGTGAGAACCGCTGCCGGCAGGGCAAGATCCTCCGCCGCCTCAGTGAGACGCGTGAGCATGGCTTGGTGCCCCAGGTGGACGCCGTCGAAGTTGCCGATGGTCAGCGCAACGTGATCGCTCGCAGTGTGGGGGAAGGCGCGGAATACCTGCACGTCTGAAGCGCGGATTGCGGAAGCGCTTGAAAAACTTGAATTTTAACGCGTCGACCCGCTTCCGGTCCAGCGCTCATCGCGTCTAAGAACGTGGCGCCGTCATGAACGAGCTTTCCATTCGCGCCAGCCCGATAGCAGAGGGAAATACAGAGCGAGACGGAGCGGACTCTCTTCCATGCCCTGCACGACTCTCCCGTAGTTCTCGAGCTGATCGCGATAGCGCTCCTTTTCGCTATCCAGAAAAGCCTCAACGTCGGCCCCTTCGTGACGCGAAAGCTTGAAATCAACAATCCAGCGCACACCGTGCGAATCCACGAAAGTCCGATCGACAATCACATGAGTCAGGACGTCACCGCACATGCCGGTGAGCGCACATTCGCTGCGTGCCTCCGAGTGTCGCGGGTCGAACAGCCATCGCCCGCGCGGGTCTCCGATGGTCCTGACGATTGCACCAATGACCTGCGCCGTCGCGGCGCGCGCTTCCGAAGCGGTGCAGCCCCGGAGCGCGAACTCGCGCTCGATGCGCATCTCCTGCTCGCCGACACGGCGCTCGTCCCACGCGGCCAGCCCGTCGTTGGCGATGCGCAGGAGCAGACCGTGAGCCACGATGCCGACCTGCCGCGCCGTCTCGCGCGCCCAGTCGAATACGATCGGCATCGAGTCGGTGCGAGGCTCGTTCGCGATCACACCAGGCAATGGCTCGGGCGAATCCGGCAGACGCCAGCTCAGTGGAAGCCGCGACAGAGTCGCGGTCCCTTTCGCCGCGAGAGCCAGCGGCGGCGGCACCTTCTGGGGTGGAGTAACGATCTCGCTTTCCATAGCGGGCCACAGCGCCCCAAGCGCAGTCTTCCCTCGGGGCTTGGCCCATCGATCGCCGAACGTTGCGTCCACAGGGCAGACCGCGGTCAAATGCAAGCGCTGTTTTGCGCGCGTGCAGCCGACGTAAATCAAGCGTCCCAGTTCGGCTTGCGTCTCGTCGTCCGCCAGGCGGCAGAGATAGCGGTAAATCCTGTCTTCGCGTGTTCCCGGGGAGCGCGCTCGAACCGGCGCGATCAGGAGCCCTGCTGGTCGTTCGCGCCAGAGCAGAAGATCCTCATCACGCTCTTTGGACTGGCGCGTCAATCCCGGCATGATGACAACGTCGAACTCAAGTCCCTTGGCCTTGTGCAAGGTCATGATCTGAACGCGCGCGGTCCCGGTCGCTTCAGGCGCGGCATAGAGGACGTCGAGAGATCGCGTGAATGTTTCCCAGTCGGGAAGGTCGCTGCCTCGTGCATGCCGGCCAAGCAATGTGAAGAAACGATCGGCGGCGTCGAGGTCGATCGCTTCACTCGTGCAGGCGGGCCCTCCCAGTGCGATCCATGCGCCGCGCACCATGGTTATTAACGGCACCCTTCCGCGCTGCGCCAGCACCGGACCTATGGCGTCGCTGAATCGACTCAACCGCGATTGGCCATCCGATGAGAGCGCCGAAAGCTTGGCTGCCCGGGAAACAATATCCGGGAACGGCTCGGCGGCTTTTGAAACACGCAGCAGGTCTGGCAGAGTGAGGCCGCACCAGGGTGCGCGTAACGCCGATAGCCACGCCAGCCGATCGTCGGGTTGTATGAGCGCATGCGTGAGAGAAGCCAGATCGAGAATGGCTTGACGTTGCGAAAGCAAGTCGATATCGACCGCTGCGTACGGGATGCGTTCGTCGCGCAGCGCAGGAAGGATCTCATTGAGGTCGGCACGCTTGCGTACCAGGATCGCGATCGCCCCGTCGACCGCTTTCAGGGCCGAACGAACGTGATCGACCACCAGCCGGGTCTCGTCGTTGGAATGAAGGCACAGGTCTACCGTAACTGCGAGGCCTTCACTTGCGCCGCCCGTGAGCGTGGATGGCCTGAACGATACCGCGCTGCGAACCGGATCGTCGCGAGGCGGCAGTACCTGCGGGAAAACGCGATTGACCCACTCGACGAGGCCGCGTTGCGACCGAAAATTACGACTCAGGGTCAAAGGCTCGACACCGACCCCGCCGATGCGATGCTCCCGCTGCGCTTCGATGAAGAGCCTCACCTCCGCCTCGCGAAATCGGTAGATCGACTGCATCGGATCGCCGACCACGAACAAGCTGCGCCCGTCGCCTTGTGTCCATCCGGCCGTGACGCGCTCTATGAGCTCGCACTGGGCAAATGATGTGTCCTGAAATTCGTCGACCAGCAGATGCTCGACGCGCAAATCGAGCGAAAGAAGCAGATCGCTGGGGGCGTCTGCGCGGCCCAGCGCCTCCAGCGCCACCAGCGTCGCTTCCGCGAAGTCGATCTGGCGTTCACGGGCGAAGACCGCTCGAAGTCGCGCAACTGTACGCGGCAAGAGTTGTAGCAACGCCCAAAGAAAATCCCATGCGGCCTCATCGTACCGGGGGGAAGGCAGGCAGCGCACAGCCTCGAGAGCGGCGCAAAGCCCTGGCACGGCGGCCAGCTCTTCCTTCAGCAAGTTCTGCATTGCCTGTTTGTTCTTCCCCCTTTCGGGGCCTTCGAGATCGAAGACGTCGCCCCTTGGAGGAAAGCCTTGCTCGGCATCGACTTGCTTGCGGAAATGGCCTTGACGGGTCAGCAGCCAATTGGCCACCACGTGCCACGAACCGAGCTCGTCGGCAGTGACCGGCAGAAGTCCATTTTTTTTGCCACAGCGTGCAAGGACTTGCGCACATTCTCCGTCGAGGTTGGTGGCGGCGTAGCGCGCGAGTTTCGCGAGCCGGTCCACGACGTTGTCAGGAAAGAGCGAGCACACGATTTCAAGCTGCGCTTCAATTTCCTTGGCAAGCACCGCCTCGAGCGCAGACCGTATTCGGCCTGTGTCTCCGATAACAAGGTGGCGCAACCATTGATCACGTCTACTCAGCATAGTGGCAAGCTGACCGACGACGCGCTCGGCGTCGTTGTCGAGATGCTCGAGGAGGCGTGACCACGCCGGGTCATCCGCTCGGGCAGCAAAAAGCTCCTCGCGCGCAGCCGTGGCATAAAGATCCTCGGCATGCTCGACTATCCGCGGTACAGCACCCAGCTTCGCGGTGATGGGTGCCTGACGCATCAGAGCTGTACACAGCGCATCGATGGTCTGTATGCGCAGACGTGCTGGATGCACGACGAGGTTCCATCCGCGCTCGCGGTCACGCTGCAGAGCAGCTCGCGCCAGTCGCCAGATCGACGCCTCGTGCGGATTGAGAGGCGCGACGTCGCGCTGCGCAGCCCGCAAGGCTGCGACGACGCGCTCGCTCATCTCTCCTGCGGCTTTGCGCGTGAAGGTCATCGCGAGGATTGCTTCGGGGCGATCGACGCCTGCGAGCAGGGCGAGGTAACGCTGGATCAGAAGCCCGGTCTTGCCGGAGCCGGCCGGAGCTTGCACGATGAACGACCGCGATCCATCGAGCGCGGCTTCCCGCGCCGCGGCATCCTGCGCCTGCAACGGATCACGCATCGCCATTGTCGCTCTCCTCCATGCGCACCGATTCGATCCTGCACAATGCGTGCAAACGGCAGGAGCGGCAAGGTGAAGGGTAGCGACGCGGCGTTACCGTGGCGCAACCGGCGGCGATCTCGTCGGCAAGAGAGCCGAGATGCGACCGCCACCATTCTTCCAGCGCAGCCCAGTCGGCGAATTTCCGCAGCTCCTGAAGCTCGGTGAGACGCGGCCAGACATGCGCCTCGGTAGCGATGCCGATCGGCCCGATGGCATCGGACTTTAGCCGGCCGTATGCGAGCGCACGCACGGGAAGCTCGGGGAACGCGGCCCGCTGGGCAAGCCCGTACATTCCCAATTGTGGCGCTTGCGGGCGCTCGTCGAACCATTGTCTCGGGGGGACGACCTGCCCGGTCTTGTAGTCGATGATTACGATGCCGCCATCCTCGAGCTGATCGATGCGATCGAGCCGCAAGGCGAAGGTCAGTGGGCCGAGTGAAAGGCGAGTGATCGACTCGACGGCGCCGACCACAAACGCCGGCCGTTCGAGCTCGAGCGCGATCCACGCATTCAGCACACCCTCCAGGCGGCCCGCTTCGGCGCGGCGCACGACTGGAGGAACGCTTTCGCGACGCGCCGTCCCGATTTGCGAAAGCGCCCCGTTGACCGCAGCGCGTATGCGCCTCAGGAGCTCGTCGCGATCGAGCCCCGACAGCGTCGCCTGATCATGCACACCGTTCCAGAATGCCGCGAGTGAGCCGTGGGCAAGCGCGCCACGTTCCTCCGGCAATAACCCCGCCGGCGCAAACGGCCAGCTATCGACTCCAAGGCGATAACGGGCCACGGCTCGGAACGGGCAATCGCTCTGCATGGCGATAATTCCTGCGCCTCCAGGCGCTCGACTCCCGGCTTCTATCGCCGGAGCCCGGTCGTCGACAATCGTTTCGAGGCGTGCAGCACGCGCAATGGACTCAATCCATGGCACCGCACCCGTAGCAGGTGCAGCCTCGGGGTAGCGAAGCAGTAGCGCGGAGGGCAACAACCGATGATCATCGGAACTGGCTGGAGAACTGAAAACAACGACTGGCGCCGCTGCCGCGAACCAGTCTGTCAAGGACTGTGCATACTCCAGCTCGCCTTGGGCCGTCGCCCGAGGAACGTTGTGCTGCCGCTGCCAATGAAGAGGCAATAAAGGGTTCGGATTCGGTGCACGCGGCCAGCGATCGGCGGACAGGCCGGCGACCCACAGTGCATCGAATTCGAGCCCCGCGCCTTCGAGCAGTCCGAGCAACTGCACTGACGGCAGTCCGCCTTCGGGTTGAAATACTCTGTCGCGCGCGAGCAAGCGGATCGTCTGCACTGCAGCGCTACGCGCGATGCGCGGCGCTACGGCGCCCAGCGCGGCGAAGTTGGCGAGAACCGATTCCCAGGCTTCCCGCGCCTGGTGTTCGGCGCTATCGAGCGTTCGCGAGCCTGGCCAGCCGGCCACTCCAAGCCAGTCTCGCCAGACATCGACCCACTCGCGGGGCGAAGCGACGCGAACCGGACGCCGGCCTTGCCGCCAACTCTTCCATCGCTCCGCCAACTCCGGGGTCGATCGCTCCAGCGCCGCAATCGCGTCGTCGAGCGCGATCTCGCGCCGGCCATCGGAAAGCCATTCGCGTTCGACGCCGGCTCTTCGCGCCCATGCTGTTTCGCTGCCTCCGAGATACGGCGAACGCAATAATGCGGAGGCATCGCCACGCTGCAACCTGTCTTCGAGCAGCCCGATCAGATCGAGCGCGGCGATAACCAAGGGCACCGCGGCAAGCGGCGTCCCGAGAGAGACTTCGAACGGGCGTCGCGTCGCCGCCTGCGTCGGCAGCACGAGCGCGGGACACAAAATATCTTCGGCGTGTGCCACGATTTCTTCGCGACGTTGTGCCAGGTCGTCGATGACGATGCCGACGTTGTCCAGACCATCGATCAGAACGCGCTCGCGCGCCCATTCAAGAGCCACCCGTATCTCCTCGCGTGGCGTCGCGGCAATCGTGCGGGAGACATCGACGGCTGGCGGCAACTCACTATCCAGCGCTCGGATTTCGGCACCGCCCGCCTGCAGGGCATCGAGCAAGCGCTGCTGTTGCGGCGTGAGCTTGATAAATCCAACAAGGACGACACGCATGCTTCGCATGTCGAGGTGTGCGGTGTTGCGCGCGAGCACATCGGCAAGCTGCGCCGTGTCGAGCGCTTCGGCGCGGCGTAGCTCCGCGAGATACGCCTCAGCCCAGTTCGCGAACATGAGGGCATCATTGGAATCGCCCGCGTCGGATGTTTTCCACGCGCGCCAGCTCTCTGCGCCTGCGCTCCATGCCTGGGTCAGCGACCATGCCTCCTCGGCGAGCTCTGCAGCTCCATGCGTATCCAGCAGCAACGCTGGAGCATGGGCTTCGACGACACGCCGCCAAAGGAACGCCGATTGGGAAGGATTGAGCAGCACCTTTGCTGCTTGTGGCTCGCCATCGGCGGCACAATCCTGCCACAGCGTTTGCAACCAGGTCGGGTAAGGAAGGACGGTCGGTGTGGGCCAGCTTTTCCTTCCCGCAGTCTGCTGGACGCGATCGAACGCGCGCTGGAGGAACCTTGCCAACCGACGGTTCGGTGTGATTGCCGTGGCACCTTCAGAGAGCGCCGTCAGAATGTTCGAGAGCATGGGCGCCATGGTATCGGATGCAAGCGCGATCGCGACAAGTGTGTTGCTGCGCTATCCACGAGACGGCACACTCTCGATGCTATCAGCGCGCCGTTCAAGCGGCGGGCAGCTCTGCAAACCGAGGAGACGACCGCTATGACAGCCTATGTTCTGGTCAATGTGAAGGTGAAGGATTCAGCTCGCTACGAAGGCTATAAGCGATTGGCCGAGCGCGCAGTCGAGCGCCACGGAGGGCGTTATCTGGTGCGCGGCGGCGAAACGATGACGCTGGAAGGCGGATGGCAAGCTGACCGCGTCGTGGTGCTGGAATTCCCCACGCTGGAGCACATCAAGACGTTCTACGAGTCGGCCGATTACGCCGCTGCGCGCGAGCAGCGCGCCGGTAGCGCGGAGATGAAAATGATTGCCGTCGCCGGCTTATGAGGACTGCCCGCTGGTGCGTTCGCTCACTGCTCGGGGCCGCTAAGGAACCTCTGAATGAGCCCCTCGTGGTCGCGACTCATGGGGGACTTGTGCAAAGGATCCCTAATCAGCCGCGAAGGCTACGGCGTCTTCCTCAACGGCCGGTGCAGCGGCAGCGGCCGCGCCGGGTGACCTAATTTCGACGGGCCGTGGGAGAAAGCGCGATCTTGCTGCAGAGACGCGGGAGGGTGCGCGCCATTCGCCGCACCAGTCGTCGTCCCTTATCAGGGGCCAGACCCCTTCGACCATATATGCCTTCTTGGAACTTGGACCCAGCGGATTGAGATGCGGAGAGTGACGGCGGCATTGACCCCACATCAGCGGCGTGCGTCCGTCCGATGGCCGCGCACTGCGTCTATCGTAGTACTGACAGTTGATACATTTTTCCACGCTACCCCCCATGAAGAATCCGCCGCCCATTGCGCTCAACATGAGCGCCTGGCGATGATCGTGTCACAAAGTTGGCTCGGCTGGTTCATCCGGAGGACTCAGGCGCATGGATGAGAGTCCGCAAAAAGTTCAGACCTGGACCGGCGAGGTTCGGCGCCCGATCCATGAGGACAAAAGGCGCGATCTGCACAACGGCGGCCGCACCGGATGCGAACGCCTGCGCCCTGCGGCGAGGCGCGCTGCTTTCGGTCTGAACCGCAGACGCGACGGCGCGCGACGGCCGGGATCGCAGCGGTAGGCAGCACGCTGCAACGCAAATGTGCTTCTCATGCAGCCCATGCGTTGAGGACTGCGAGGAGCGGCGCGGGTACATCCTGCACTCGACGCGGCACGCGCGTCGATTCCTGATCGAGCAGGCGCTTCAACTCCCGATCCGCTTCTTCAGCGATGCGCCGCAGCTCGGCGTCGTATTCATGCCGCAGATCAGGATCGGAGAGAACTATGTAGGCGTCGTGCAACAGCTTGACCAGCTTCGGATCGGTGTGGCCATTCATTCGCTGACGAATCGTTTGGTACGCGGCCTCAATCCTGGCCGTGGAGGCGCCGGGCGGCAATTCCAGATAGTCGTAATGGGTGTAATCCACAATATCCCTCACATTGCATTCGCGTTGCCCAATCGCCCTCGGTAGAGGCTAAGCAACATCGGTGCCACGTGTGGTGGAACCCTAGCTAACGGGCCTAACCCATTGAAGAAGCGGTCTCAGCGTTAGACCATTACACAGCCAACGGCGCGGCCGTCATCGATCCAAAGCTGCCGCACCGAGGCAAAAGCACGCTACTAGATGATTTCGAGAGGAGTCGGACCGGTGGGTGCCGGATAAGCTTCGTCGAGTTCACTCATGACCTGAGGCGAGAGAACCAACTCTGCTGCAGCCGCGCATTCGCGCACGTGGGTGACCCGCGCGGCCTTGGGTATCGCGCCGACATCCGCTTGTGCGAGAAGCCACGCCAGGGCGACCTGAGCGGGCGAGGCGTCGATGCGTCTGGCGATATTCTGCAATGCACGGTGTCGCAGCAACCTCCCTCGCCCCAGCGGCGAATACGCCATCACCGCGACCTTGTGCCGCCTGCAGAATGGCAAAAGCTCCCATTCGACGCCGCGGCCAGCTAGATGGTAGAGCACCTGATTGGCGACGCAGTGCTGCCCGCCCGGCAGGGCCATGAGCTCTTGCATATCGGCAGTATCGAAGTTCGAAACTCCCCAGCCCCGAATGCGTCCCTTGGCGCGCAATGCTTCGAACCCGGCGATTGTCTGCTCCAGCGGAATGTCGCCTCGCCAGTGCAGCAGATACAAGTCGAGGTAATCGGTTTCGAGACGCTCGAGGGTGCGCTCGCAGGCCGCGATGATCCCGCGGCGTGTCGCATGGTGCGGATAGACCTTGCTCACCAGGAAAGTTCGCGGTCGGCGGCCGGCGATCGCCGCGGCGACGAGCCGCTCGGCTGCGCCGTCACCATACATTTCGGCGGTATCGACCATGAGTATTCCGAGCTCGAGTCCAAGGCTCAGCGCCTCTACTTCGTCGCCGCGTTTCGCGGGTCGCTCTCCCATCTCCCACGTGCCCCAACCGAGCGCGGGCATGAGCGCCCCCGAGGACAATGTGATGCAGCGGGCAGTGATGGACATTGCGTCGGCGAGACTACCGCTCACCCCGATAGCGCAAGGCAGTTACGCGCGGCGCTACAATGGGCGAAATAGCGGTTTCTTAGCCTATGCCCTTGGACAGTTCCATCACCA
>VBCY01000360.1 GCA_005882995.1 Betaproteobacteria bacterium | reverse complement strand
CAGCGCGTTGCTGCAGACCTGCAAGGAGGTTGGCGAGCTGATTGACGCGTTCGGCTTCCATGGGACGTGCGTTGAGTCGTTGGGCGCAAGATCGAGCTCACATTATACCGGGACAGAAGCGCGTTCGCGTCGCGTCGTTTCGCCAACTGACCGAATCTCCTATGATAGGAATGCGAAAATAAATGAAACCAACCGAAAACCATGAACACTCCTGTCGGCTTTGAGCCAGGCGTCACGCTGCCCGCGCAGCCGTCATCCGACGCGCTGTACTTCATCTGGCGCGAAGACAAGATTCTCGTGAGCTCGTCCGATCCGCCCAATTTGCCGCGGTTCTCCGATGTCGCTCTAATGCGCATCGAAGGATCGCTCCTTTATCTGGGACGACTCGACGGCGTCGACTGCTTCGCCATGCGCGTGACACGTGACCCGCCTGAACCCGAGGGCTGGCAGTGGCGTGGCCTGCGCTCGCTGTTTCTCAAGATCCCGGATGCGCTGCTGGCGTTGGCGGGACGCGCGTTCCAGATCGTCGAGTGGGACAGGAGCCACCGCTTCTGCGGCCGCTGTGGCGCTGCGACCGAAGACAAGGCGGACGAGCGCGCGAAACGCTGTCCCGCATGTGGCCATGTCGTGTACCCACGCGTTTCGCCCGCAATGATGGTGCTGGTCACGCGCGGTCGCGAGCTGCTGCTGGCGCGCGCCAACCGATTTCCTCAAGCCATGTTCAGCGCACTCGCCGGTTTCGTCGAGCCGGGCGAATCGATCGAGGATTGCATCCACCGCGAGGTGCGCGAGGAGGTCGGCATCGAAGTCGATCACTTACGTTACTTCGCGAGCCAGTCATGGCCCTTTCCCCACTCCCTGATGATCGCATTCAACGCCGAGTATGCGAGCGGCGAGGCGCGACCCTGCGATCCGGAGATTGCCGAAGTGAAGTGGTTTTCTCTCGACGCGCTGCCGCAGCTTCCGGGTCCGGTCAGCATTTCGCGTCACCTGATTGACGCGACGGTAGCGCGGCTCACCGCTGAACGATCCTCTTCGCAGCCGTAGCTAGGTAGCTCGGATTTAGCTAGCGTCTCCCGCGCCAGGCGTTAGTGATAGATCAAGTCCGGCAGCCACATCGCGATTTGTGGGAAGACGTAGACCAGGAACATCGACACGAAGACCATGAACAGGAACGGCAACGCTCCCGCGAAGATCTGGTTGAGCATGACGTGCTTTGGAGCGACGCCCTTCAGGTAGTAGCACGCCATCGCCATCGGCGGCGTGAGGAACGAGGTTTGGATGTTGAGCGCGACAATAATGCCGAAGAACACCGGATCAATATTGAAGTGGTGCAGCAGCGGTAGGAAAATCGGCACGAAGATGATGATGATCTCGGTCCACTCCAGCGGCCACCCGAGCAGGAAGATGATGAACTGGGTGAGCAGCATGAACGTGACCGGGGTCATGTTCAATCCGAGAATGAAGTTCTCGACGACCGCTTGGCCTCCCAGGTAGGAGAACACCGAAGAGAAAGACCACGAGCCGACAAACAGCCAGCACACCATCGCCGCGGTTCGCGCCGTGAGGAACACCGCCTCCTTTAGCCGCTGGAGACTGAACTGGCGGTAGCCGATGGCGAGCAGAATCGAGCCGAACGCCCCAAACGCTGCGGCCTCGTTCGGCGTCGCAAGGCCGAAAAGGATCGCGCTCAGCACCGCAAGAATCAAAAACGCCAGCGGGAAAAACGAGGTCGCGAGGAGAATAGCGATCTGCCGCATCGGGATGTCGGTCTGCTCCTTGGGGAGCTTGGGCGCGAGCTTCGGGTTGAGCATGGACCGGCCAATGACGTAGACCATGTACAGGCCCGCGAGCAGGAACCCCGGCAGAAACGCACCGGCATAGAGCCGCACAACCGACACACTTGCCATCGCCCCGTACAGGATGAGCATGATGCTGGGGGGAATCAGGATGCCCAGGCAGCCGCCCGCGGCGACCACGCCGGCGGAGAGCTTCGTGTCGTATCCCGCTTTGAGCATCGCCGGAAACGCGAGCAGTCCCATCAACGTGACAACTGCACCGACAATGCCTGTCGCGGTGGCGAACAACGCGCACGTCGCCAGCGTGGCCACTGCGAGCGAAGCGGGAACGTGCTTCGCCGACACCTGCAGACTGTGAAACAGTCGATCGAGAATATTGGATCGTTCGACCATGTAGCCCATGAACAGAAACAGCGGCACCGCGATCAGCACGTCGTTGGACATCACGCCGAACGCTCGCTGCACCAGAAGCTGGAAGATGTTGTCGCCCATCGCGTAGTAACCGAAGAACACGGCGAGCGCGATGAGCGTGAAGGCGATCGGAAAGCCGAGAAAGATGATGAAGATGAACATGCACATCATCAGGATGCCGACTTGCGGATCGGTCATTGCTTTTCTCCGTGGTGCTCGACGTCGGCCAGGATCTGTTCCGCGGTCTTGCCGGCTTGCGCCTCTTCCAGAATTACCTTCTCGAGCTCCTCGACATCGCGCCTGCGCTGCGGCGTTTTGCCGGTACGCAGTGCGATTACACAGCGGATGACTTCAACCGTGCCCTGCATCAGCATGAAGATTGCGGCGAGGGGGATGATAGCCTTGAAGGGGTAGATCGGCGGGCCGGTCGGGCTCGAGGCGCTATGCTCGTTCTGCAGCCAGGAGATCTGGAAGAACTGGTAGCCGGAGTAGAGCAGCGCCAGCATCGCAGGAAAGAAGAACAGGATCAGGCAGCCCAGCTCAATGCCGGCCCTGACCCTGAAAGGCAATAGACGCGCTATGAAATCGCCACGGACATGCGCGTCCTGCGACACCGTGTATGCGCCAGCCATCATGAACAAGGTGCCGTAGAGAATGTACTCGGTGTCGTAGGCCCACCCCGTCGGCGCGCTGAAGACATAGCGCATCACGACGTCGTAGCACACCACCAGGGTGAGAATGACGATGCACCAGGAGAAGGTCTTGCCGACCCAGGTGCTCAGGTCGTCGACGAGCAACAGATAGCGCTGCATCGCTCATTTCTCCCCAAGAGAAAGCCTTCGTGCGGACAGGTAACCGGGTGCTGAGCCGGTTACCTGCCGGCGAACGAAGGCTTGGTGCGTGGCTTGGCTAGCCGACCTTCTTAAGCCCGAGAAAGTGGTTCGCCGCCAGCTCACGCGGCGACTCGAACTGTCCCATGAATCCGGCTACTGTCTTGGCCCAGGCCTTTTGCGACTCGATGACGCGGCCGAAGAATTTGTTCTCTGCAGAAAGCCGCGCAAGGATCTTGTCCCAGGCGGCGAGCTGTGCCTCGAGCACCGACTTCGGTGTCTCGTAGACCTTGACGCCCGCCTTTTCGATCTTGGCGAGATCCTCGGGATAGCGTTTCTGCAATTTCCACGACATGTCAGCCGACGCCGCTTCGCAAGCGTACTTGAGGATCGCCTGCTGCTCCTTGGCCAGCCCGTTGTACTTGCCCTTGTTGAAGATGATCTCGAAGCATTCCATGTCCTGATGGAAGCTCTGGACCATATATACCTTGGAGACGTCGGGAAAACCCAACGCAAGATCCGACGATGGATTGTTGAATTCCGCGGCGTCGAGCACGCCCCTGTCCATCGCCGGCACGATGTCGGCACCCGCCATGATCGTGACTGCCGCGCCCATTTCATTCATGAGGTCGGCGGCGAGGCCGACCGTGCGGTACTTCATTTTCTGCATCTGCGAGGCTTCGGTGACCTGCTTCTTGAACCAGCCCAGCGGTTGTGTTGGCATCGGGCCCGTCAGCCAGCCCACGACGTTCACCTTGAGGATGTCGTTCAACAGCTCGTTGTAGAGCTTCTCGCCATCACCATAGTAGAACCACCCGAGCAGCTCGTTGGCGTTCCAGCCGAAGGAAGGCGCCGTGCCGAACAGCGAAAATGCCTTGTTCTTTCCGTACCAGTAGGCGCAGACGCCGTGGCCGCCTTCCAGCACGCCGGTGCTCACCGCGTCCTGCATCCCGAAGGCGCCTACCACTGCGCCGGCGGGAAGCACGTCGAGCTTGAAGCGCCCGCCGGACATCTCGTTGACACGGCGCGCGTAGTCCTGCGCGTACTCATGAAAGATGTCCTTGGCTGGCCATGTACTCTGGAACCGCCAGGTGGTCTGCGTTTGCGAGGTCGCGATCGCCGGGAAACCTAATGCCGCGCCAGCCGTTGCAGCGCTGGTCGCCGCCTTGAGGAACTTACGCCGCGAGCCCGCAGAGCGACCGGATACGGTCTTTTCTTGCGACAATGATTTGCGTTTCATCGAAGTCCTCCGAAGTGAATGGCGTCTTAAAGCGCCGTGCCGGGATGGCCATTAACGTTCCGCGATTCGCCCGTGCGCCACGCATGCCATTTGCCCACGGCTGGCGGCAAGTGTATACCCGCGCCTCCAGGTGCGTCCACGGCGTCTCCCACCCGATTTCAGGGCGGATGCCGCGCCTCAACGCTCTGCTAAAATGTCGGGTCCCCCGCCGTGATTTCCCCGCATGTCGATCCGCCTTGCCGTATGCGTTGTTACCGTACTCTACAGCGTCGCGCTATGCGCGCAGGCACCGCCCCCTCCCCCGGCGGCTGGCGAGCTTCTGAAGCCCGCTACCCCTGGCCTTCCTTCCGACCTGGCCGCAGCCAACAAACTCATTCACGACGGCGAATACACCGAGGCCCTCGCGAAAATCGACGCCGTGCTCGCGAACGATACCAGAAACCCTCAGGCGCGATTTCTGAAAGGCGTCATACAGTCCGATCAGGGGGAAACAGACGAAGCTACGGCGACATTCCAGGCTCTGACGGAAGATTTTCCGGAACTGCCTGAGCCGCACAACAACCTGGCGGTGATCTGGGCGCAGAAGGGGCGCTACGACATC
>VBCY01000359.1 GCA_005882995.1 Betaproteobacteria bacterium | reverse complement strand
CTGGCGCCGAGTACGATCGGGCGCTAGCATTGGACAAGACCAACAAAAGCGCCCAGGCGAAGTTGACGCTGGTGCGTCAGCTCTTCGATGTGCCGCCATCGACGGCGACGCCGAAGCCGCCCGTGCCCAAGCCGGCGCGCCCACCGAAGCCTAAGAAATAGACCGAACCGCCTTTGCCATGGCGGCACCGTTTTGATTACCAACCACTTGAAGGAGTCATCGAATGTTTCGCCGTATCGCAATGATGTTTGCCGCTGTATCCAGCCTCGGACTCGCGGTCACCGGGCAGGCGGCCAATCCTCAGGTCGAGCTCGACACGACCGCCGGCAAGATCCGTATTGAGCTCTATCCCGATGCGGCCCCGAAGACGGTCGAGAA
>VBCY01000366.1 GCA_005882995.1 Betaproteobacteria bacterium | reverse complement strand
GGTCGCTGCGCACACTGCTTCCATGAAAGCGCCGAGCACGTCGGTATGGAAGGCGCGCGACGTAAGCGCGAGCCGGCCGGCTTGCTCGGAAAAAACTCGCAGCAATCGCGGATGAGCGTGCCCGAAACTGACGGCCGAATACGCCGACATCATGTCGATATAGCGTTTGCCTTCGACGTCCCAGAGGTACGCACCCTGACCGCGGCTGAGCACCACCGGCAGGGGCCGATAATTCGCAGCGCCGAAGCGCGCCTCTCGAGCGATGTAATCAGCCTTGTTCATGGATGCCATTATTCTGCATTGTGTCAGCATGGTGCTTGCGTTTTAGTGCGATTCTTGCCTAATATATGCAATAAAACTGCATCCCATGGCTCTTTCAAAGATCGATCAACGCCTGCTGGCGCACCTGCAGTCCGACGGCAGGGCTACCTTTGTGGAGCTATCCGCGGCCGCGCACTTGTCCGCACCGCAGTGCCTGCGGCGCGTGAGACAACTGGAAGCCGACGGCGTCATCCGGCGCTACGCGGCGCTCGCCGACCCGCAAAAACTCGGACTCGGGGTGAGCGCATTCGTGAGCCTCTCTATCGATCGGGAAAAATTTACCGAAGTGCGGGCATTCGAAAAGACGATTTGCCGCTTTCCGGAAGTCCTCGAGTGCTACACCGTGTCGGGAGATTTCGATTACATGCTCAAAGTCGTAGCGCGGGATCTCAAGGATCTTTCGCAATTCCTGACCGACGGACTGATGCAAATACCGGGTGTTGCCGGAGTGAGATCGACGATTTGTCTGGAGGAGGTCAAGCCGTTGTCGCCTGTGCCTGTGACAATCGACTCAAGACGATCCAGCAGTTCCACTTAGCGCCAAGATCCAACGGCGCCCGGCATGGCTGTTTCGAGAGAACAGCCATGGTGCGGAGCGCGAACGCAGCCTCTGCAACTATCCTTCCAACGCCACCCGGCAGGCTTCTTCCTCGCTTATCTTGGCGCCATCAGCCAACAGGCGTTCGAGCTCGTCAGCAGAGAGTTTCTCGCGCAGCAGTAACTGCAATCGGTTGCGGGCACGCGCCTCATTGGCCTGGCGCGTCGCCTGTCTTGCCGCGTGTGCCGAATCCGCGTAACCGGCGAGACGCGCGGCATTTGTCACTTTCCCCGCCAATGCCGTCCGCAAAGCGAGGTGATCAAGTGTGCCCCAGGCGTAACTCGCTTCCTGGAGCAGCGGCAGGCCCTCACGTGCCGCCGCGAGCGCTTGGTCAAGCTCCCCACGTTCGGTGTGAACGCCCGCGAGGTTGGTCAGAGAGACGCCGAGCAAGAACTTTCTGGTCTGCGGCGACTTGCGCATCAGTGCGACCGCCTCCCGAAAGGCAGCCAGCGCTGCGTCGACATCGCCGAGCGTCCAGGTCATGTCTGCGAAATTACCGAGGACGCCAAGCGCCGCGGACTCGCTGCCGCTGTCGCGCAAGAGCGTGAAGGCCTTGTCAAGGTACGTTCGCGCTGCGGTTAGTTCGCCCGTAAGCTTCTTCAGGCGACCTAGCTCGGAGTAATAGAAGCCGAGGGCCTTTGGCTGTCCCGCGCGTTCCAGCAGTGGAAGCGCTTCCTCAAGTGCAACTGCGGACTCGTCGAATCGGCTCAATTGTGTCAGGGCTGCGCCCAATCGCGCGAGGGCGTGGCCGAGTCCCAATTCGTCACCCATCTCGCGGTACAAGTCGATGGCCTGCTCCAAGGCCGCGACCGCTTCGACCGGCGCGCCATATCTGCGCAGCAATCCCAGCCAGAGCCACAGTCGTGCTTGTTCAGCCACCGGAGTCTGTGCTCCGAGTGAGGCGACGGCGGCCTCGAGCCGCTGCCGGCCCTCGCTTTGAAGCGACAATTGCGCCCACAGCGCTCCGGAAGCGCCTGCCACCGCGACGCCAATCGCCGGATCACCATCGACGCCAAGCGCCCAGTCGAGCGCGGCGCGAATGTTGTCGCGCTCCAGTGAGTAGACGGCGAGCCACTGCACATCAGGCATGCGCAGCCAGTCGTCATAGGCGCGGTCGACCTGGTCGCGGAAGTACTGTGCATGTCGACTCTTGACGGCGTTGGTCTCGCCGGCGTCGGCGAGTTTCTCGAGGCCGTAAGCGCGCGTGGTCTCGAGGAGTCAGTAGCGCGCTCCAGCGTTACTCGTATCAGCGATGATCAGCGAGCGCCCTACGAGTTGGGATAGCAAGTCGATCACAGCGTTTTCGTCGATCGCTTCGTCGGAGCTTACGAAAGATGCGGCCTCCAGGGTGAAGCTGCTGGGGAAGACCGACAGACGCCGCATCACGATGCGCTCCTCTTCGGTGAGGAGATCGAAGCTCCAGTCAAAGGTTGCGCGCAGCGTCTGCTGCCTCGGCAACGCAGAGCGTGATCCCCCCGTGAGCAGCCTGAAGCGGTCGCCGATCCGCGCATTGATCTGTCCCACGGACAGCGAACGAATGCGCGCCGCAGCGAGCTCGAGCGCCAACGGGATGCCGTCGAGGTGGGTGCACAGCTCGGCGATGACCGAGGCGCGGTCGGGCGTCAGGCTGAAGCCGCGTAGCTGTCGCTGCGCCCGATCGACGAAGAGTCGCACCGCCTCGGAACGCCCGATCGACTCTGCGCTCGCCGCCGGATCGGGCAGGGAGAGCGTTTGCACCGCGTAAATCTGCTCACCCGCAACCTGCAGTGGCTCTCGGCTGGTGGCGATGATCGTTGTCTGTGTGGTGCTGCCAAGAACGGCATCAGCGAAGCTGATGCATGCGTCGAGCAAATGTTCGCAGTTGTCGAGTAGCAGTAACAACTGGCGCGCCCTGATCTGGTTGCATAGTGTGTCGACGAACCATTTGCCGGCTGCATCGCGTATGTGCAGCACCTGCGCCACGGCGCTCGGCACCAGCTTCACATCGGTCAGAGGCGCCAGGTCCACGAACCAGACTCCGTCACGGTAAGCGTCGACAACCTCAGCGGCCACTTGCAACGCAAGCCGGGTCTTGCCGATGCCGCCTACGCCGACTAGTGTCAACAACCGAGTGCCTGGCAACAACTGCTTGATCTCCGCCAGCTCGCCTTCGCGTCCGACGAAGGAGGTCAGCGCTTCCGGAAGATTCGAGCGGTCCCCGCTGCGTTGGAGCGGGGTTTCCGCAAGCTCGAGGACCGGCCCGACAAATCGATAGCCGCGCCTTGCCAAGGTCTCTACCCAGCGTTCCCCACCGGGCGCCTGGGCGAGAACGCGGCGGATCGCCGAGATCTGCACGGCGAGATTGCCTTCCTCGACGACCAAGTCTGGCCAGGCCGCATCGATGATGCGCGATTTGGGGACGTACTCGTTACGACGCTCGACGAGAGCTGTCAGTACGGCAACCCCGCGCGAACCCAGTGGGGTGGGATCTCCTGCACGGGTAAGAACGCCGGCGCCTGGATCGAGCCGGAAGGGACCAAGTTCGTAAAGACTGCTCACGCCAACGCGATTCCATTGAGCTGCGGTGTCCGGGTCGCGCTGGCCGGCCCCCTTCAAGTCCACGAACGACTCCGGAACAGGAGAACTTTTATAGATTTTTAAGAGCTTTTTCAAGACCTGCATTTCACCACGATCGATCATCCGTCTGCGATTCGCTGATGAATTGCAGCTACGGCGGACAGAAGTGCGAGAGTGAATGTTCGTGGATCAACGTACGGATTGCTCAGCGGACCATTGCATGCCTACGGTCATAACATCGTACCCACATTGCCTGTCCGGATCGATTGTCACATCGTCTTGAATCAAGGAGCACATCATGGAAATGCACGAACTGAGCGACTACAGAAAGCAACGCAATCTGACGAAGATGGCGAAAGTAGCCGCGGTGGTGTTGGGTCTCACTGCGCTTGGCTACATCGGAGTCACCCTGTTGCAACACGCCGGACCTTGGCTGACGATCACGTCGAGATTCATGCTCGAAAGCCAGATGGTCAATTCCGAAGCTTCAGTCGACTCGGTGGACGCCCAAGCGGGGTCCGGTGCGGCGACCGCCGCGGTTCCAGTGCCGCCGGCGTCGCACACCATGACGCACGACTTCGACTATTTTCCCGACCACTATGTGAACCAGGCGACGAAGAACGAGGAGCCCGTGGCAACCTTCTGAGCCTTGGGGCGAAATATTCGCTAAATTCTTCGACGTCTCGAGCGCACCCTTTCAGGGAGCCCAGGATGAACTCTCGACACGCTTACCGCTACAACACAGCCAAGCTGCTTGCCGCGTTGCTGCTCGTCAGCCTTCCCGGAGTGGCCGACGATCAACGGCAAATGCCAAGCATGGTGCCGTTACCCAATGCGAGCGGCTTCGCGGCAACGTTCAGCACGATTGGATCGATCGATCTCACCAATCCATTTTTCCAGAGCCTGGGCAGCAACGGTCGCGCCTGCGCGAGCTGCCATCAGCCGAGCGACGGCTGGACCGTCACGCCGGGCCACCTCCAGGCGCGGTTTGATGCAAGCGATGGAACCGACCCGATATTCCGCACCAACGACGGTTCGAATTCGCCGGACGCCGACGTCTCGACCGTCGAAGCCCGACGCGCCGCGTACAGCATGCTGCTGTCCAAGGGCCTGATTCGCGTTGGCATCGGTATTCCGGCAAACGCCGAGTTCGTGCTGGTCGCAGTAGACGACCCGTACGGGCACGCGAGTGCGAGCGATCTGTCGCTGTTCCGCCGTCCCCTGCCATCGACGAATCTCAACTTCCTGAGCACGCTCATGTGGGATGGCCGAGAGACTTTCCTCGATCCCGCCTCCAAGGAATGCATTCTCGGCACAAGCAAGTGTTTTTCCTCGATGCACTTCGACCTTGCGGACCAGTCGAACGCCGCCACCATGGGTCATGCGCAAGCATTGCAACCGTTGACGGCGGAGCAGCGCGAATCAATCGTTGCTTTCGAGACGACGCTGTTCACCGCGCAGGTCTTCGACCGCGACGCGGGAGAGTTGACGGCGCGCGGCGCCCATGGCGGGCCGATGTACCTCTCCAAGCAGGATTTCTATTTTGGCATCAACGACGTGGTGTCGAACGACTATCGCACCGCTGCCCTGTTCGATTCCGCAGCCTTCAAGCTCTACAGTCCGTGGGACACCCTCGACCGCAGTGGCGATGATGGGGGGCGCTCGGATGCCCGCCGGGCGGTGGCGCGCGGCGAAAATCTCTTCAACACCAAGCTGATCCAAATTGTGGGTGTCAAGGGTCTCAACGACGACCTCAACGCGCCGATGCTGCAGGGCACCTGCACCACGTGCCACGACGCTCCCAATGCCGGCAACCATTCGATTCCAGCACCGCTCGACATCGGGATCGCCGATGCGTCTCGTCGCACACCCGACATGCCGCTATACACCTTGCGGCACAACACAGCGCCATTCGAAACGGTCCAGACGACTGATCCGGGTCGCGCGCTGATCACAGGCAGATGGATTGACATCGGACGAATCAAAGGCCCTGTCCTGCACGCGCTGGCTGCACGGGCACCCTATTTCCACAATGGTTCCGCGGGCGACCGCGGAGCGGTCGTCGACTTCTACAACCAACGCTTTGGCGTCGGACTCAGCGACGACGAAAAGGCGGACCTGGTGGCGTTCCTGCGGACCCTTTAGTCGGCAGCGTTCTCTAAAGGCGGAGCCGCGCGGTCGCGCGGCTCTTTCACTAACGGCACGTCCCGTGCGGCGCATTGACAAGGGCTGCGGCAACCCATACCGTTAACAGGCCCTAACCACCGAGCTCGTCATGGCGTGAGCGGATACGAAGCGCTCTTTGCAGGCCGCACGATGAAGGAGCAATCGTGGCGAGCATGACCCGCGCAAGGCGGCCCTCGGCCGCGGGCAGGCATGCCCCGGTGCGCCAGAGACAAGCCGCGAAAATCTCGGCTGAAGAATGGCGTGCCCGTATCGAGCTCGCCGCCTGTTACCGCATTTTCGCGCATCTCGGCTGGACCGAGCTCATCTACAACCACATCACCTTGCGCCTGCCCGGCCCGGAGAAACACTTCCTCATCAATCCTTTTGGATTGCTGTACTCGGAAGTCACCGCGTCGAACCTGGTCAAAATCGATCTCGACGGCAAAGTTATCGGCGAGTCCCGGTGGCCCGTCAATCCTGCAGGGTTCACTATCCATGCGGCGATTCACGACGCGATACCCGGGGCGCATTGCGTGATGCATACGCACACAACGGCCGGCATGGCAGTCGCGTGCAGCCAGGCCGGTCTGTCGATGAGCAACTTCTATTCGGCGCAACTATTCGACAAGCTCGCCTATCACGACTTCGAAGGCATCACGGTTCACGCCGACGAAGGTCCAAGGCTTGTTCAGGCGATCGGCGACAAGCCGGCGGTGATCCTGCGCAACCACGGCTTACTGGCGTGGGGAGATACGATCGCCAGAACTTTTGCGATTCTGTGGCTGCTCAACCGCGCCTGCGAGATCCAGCTCGCATCGACTTCGATGGGGCCGGTGATCGACGTTCCCGTGGAGATCCAGCGCAAGTGCACCCGCGATTCGCTCCAATTCAGCGAGCAGTTCGGCGCAGGAAAGGACGTATTCGACGCGTTGACCCGTGTAATCGATCGCATCGATCCATCGTACAAGACGTAGCGTCCGCCCATGAAAGTCTGCATCTTCGGCGCCGGCGCGATCGGCGGTTTCCTCGGCACGCGGCTGGCGGCTACGGGCCGCGAGGTCGCGGCGATCGCCCGCGGCGCAACGGCATCGGCGCTTCGCAAGCACGGCTGGCGTCTTGAGACGGAAGGCAAGCTTTTGAGCGCCCCAGCGCGCGTGGCGGAATCGCCAGCGGAGCTGGGTATCCAGGATCTTCTGGTCATCGCCGTCAAGGGTCCTGCGCTATCCGCGGTCGCGGCGACCGTCGCCCCGCTCATCGGTCCGGATACCGCCGTGATCACGGCCATGAACGGCGTTCCGTGGTGGTTTTTTCAGGGATTTGGCGGACGCTACAAAGGCATGCAGCTGCGATCGATCGATCCGCAGGGGCGCATCGATGCTGCCATTCCGTCACGCCACGTCGTTGGCTGCGTGGTCCATGCCGGCTGCATGACTCCGGAGCCCGGGTTGACGCGAAACATGATGGGGAGGCGTCTCGTTCTCGGCGAGCCGAGAGTAGGCGAGTCATCCCGGTTGACAGACTTCGCTGCGTTATTCCGAGACGCCGGTTTCGACGTCGAGCTTTCGCACTGCATCCAGCGCGACATCTGGTACAAGCTGTGGGGCAACATGACCATGAATCCGGTTTCGGCGCTCACCGGCGCGACTGCCGATCGGGTGCTAGACGATCCACTGGTGAACGGCTTCTGTCTCGCCGTGATGCGCGAGGCTGCGGCGATCGGCGCGCGGATCGGTTGCGATATCGCGGAGAGTGCCGAGCAGCGCAATCTCGTGACGCGCAAACTCGGTGCCTTCAAGACTTCGATGCTCCAGGACGTCGAAGCGGGTCGTCCCGTCGAGATCGATGGGCTGCTGTCGGCGCCGCGAGAGATCGGCGCAGCGGTCGGTGAGCCGACGCCCTATCTCGACGCGTTGCTCGGGCTTGCTCGGTTGCAAGCCCAGACGCGCGGTTTGTATCCGCGCTGATGCCGTCGAGGCAATGCGCATGAAACCTGCGTGAGCACCGTGCCGCCTGATCGGTCGCCTCACGTCAAGGCCGCGTCGAGGCAAAGGGACATCGCCTTGGTGGCGCCGGACTTACTCATCGGCTTCATCGTGGGGCTTTTTGTATCCGCCGGCTGTTCTGCGCGCGAAGCCTCGCAGATCGCGCGCGCGCTGGTAGGGGCGAATCTCTACGGTCACGATTCGCACGGCGTGCAGATGGCGCCGCTCTACGTAGCGAACCTGCGAGCGGGATTGGCGATGCCGGGCCAGTCTCCGCGCATCGTCGCCGATCACGGCGCCATTGTCGGTCTCGACGGTCAGAGAGGCTTCGGTCCGTCTATCGGCGAAACCGCAATGAGCATCGCGATCGAGCGCGCGTCGGCGCATGGCTGCTGCATGCTCGGTCTATCGAATACGCATCATCTCGGCCGTATCGGCCAGTGGGCGGAGCAGTGCGCCGAGGCGCGTTTGGCCTCCGTGCATTTCGTCAACGTTCTATCGACACCGCTGGTGACACCTTGGGGAGGCTCGGATGCGCGACTTGGCACCAACCCCTTCTGCGTCGGCGTTCCGCATGAACCGCATCCTTTGATCCTGGATTACGCAACCAGCAAGGTCGCGCTGGGCAAGGTCCGCGTGGCGCAGGATCGGGGTGAGCGCATGGCGAGCGGCGTGCTGATCGATGCCGCGGGAGAGCCTACTGACGATCCTGCGGTAATGTTTCAGGATCCCATCGGCGCACTGCTGCCGTTCGGCGAGCACAAGGGTTTTGCGCTGGCCGTGATGTGCGAGCTCCTCGGCGGCGCGCTTTCAGGCGGCAGCGTGCAGCACCAGCATCCGCGTCCCAATCCGATGATCAACAACATGCTATCGCTGGTCTTCGCGCCGGACAAACTCACGAGTCGCGAAGCCCTTGCGCAGCAGGTCGAGCGCTTGAGCGCCTGGCTAAAGGCATCGCCTGCAAGCCAGGGTTCGAGCATACTTCTGCCCGGCGAGTCGGAGCGGATCATGGCTCGCGAACGCGAACGCAATGGCATCCCGCTCGCTCGGCGCACGCGGGAGGCGCTGGGCGCTTGCGCGCGCGACCTCGGCATCGACGACGATTTAGGGCCTGTTAACGGGCCCTAATTTCCACCGCGTCCGGGTCGGCTGCATCAGCGTAGAATTTCCAATGCAATGTCGCATGTCTCCTGACAGTCAACCATGAGCGAAAAAAAGTTCGCCTCGCAGGCCGACCTCGAGGAAAAACGGGTCAGCTTCGACAAGCTCTCCGATCATGCGTACGCGTATACCGCGGAAGGAGACCCCAACACCGGCATCGTCGTCGGCGACGAGGCGGCGATGGTCATAGACACTCAGGCCACACCGGTAATGGCGCAGGACGTGATCCAGCGCATCCGCGCGGTCACCGCGATCCCGATCAAGTATGTCGTGCTCTCGCACTACCATGCCGTTCGCGTTCTCGGCGCATCGGCGTACCAGCCGGAGCATGTCATCGCCAGCCGCGACACCTATGATCTCATCGTCGAGCGCGGTGACGCCGACATGAAAAGCGAAATCGAACGCTTTCCTCGGCTGTTTCGCGCGGTGGAATCGGTCCCTGGCCTCACCTGGCCGACGCTGGTCTTCGAAAAGCGGCTGACCCTGTGGCTTGGCAAGCTACAAGTCGAAATCATGCAGCTCGGCCGCGGTCACACCAAGGGGGACACCGTGGTGTGGTTGCCGCAGGAAAAGATCTTGTTCTCGGGCGATCTCGTCGAGTACGGCGCCACGCCGTATACGGGCGATGCCTACTTAAGCGAGTGGCCGGCGACGCTGGACGCCATCGCAGCGTTGCAGCCGGGAAAGCTGGTGCCCGGGCGGGGCGCATCGCTGATGAATCCAAAAGACGTCAAGGCCGGTCTCGACGGCACGCGTGCGTTCATCACCGAGATGTTCGCCGCGGTCAAGAGCGCTGGGTGATTTTCGATCATTGCCTGCCCTTCGATGTCTCTCGCGCTTATGACGAAGCGACGCGCTTTCGCGAGCCGCGTGTCTGGACGGCGCAGCGTGACAAGGAGATGTGGGAGTCGCTGGAGGGTTAGGTTCCCTCACCCGCGCTGCCGCGCACCCCTCTCCCGGCGGGAGAGGGGTTGGGGGTACGGGAAGGCGCTGAGCGAATAGGCAACGCCGCGCGCCCCTCTCCCAGCGGGAGAGGGGTTGGGGGTAAGGGAAGACGCTGAGCGAATAGGCAATGAGTGGCGAAATGTTGTTATTCCCGCGAAGGCGGAATCCAGTGTCGTGGCAGCTGTCACTGGGTCCCCGCGTGCGCGGGGACGACGCCACTGTGCATTGCCTGAATGTGCAGCACAGACAATGTGCCTTCACCTGGGTCCCCGCGTGCGCGGGGACGATGCCACTTGTGCATTGCTCGAATGTGCAGCACAGACAATGAAGACCTACACGAACCCCGTCTACCCCTACACGCGAGCGGCCGACTTAAGCGGCGCGCCGCGACGTTGGCCTGTCATCGTCGCGGGCGCGGGTCCGGTCGGATTGACCGCGGCGATCGACCTGGCGCAACGCGGCATCGACGTCCTGGTGCTCGACGACGACAACACGGTGAGCGTGGGCTCGCGGGCGATCTGCTGGTCCAAGCGCGCTCTGGAGATTCTCGATCGTCTCGGCTGCGGCGAACGTCTTGTGAAAAAAGGCGTGGAATGGAACGTCGGCCGCATATTTTTCCGCGACGAGCAGGTGTTCGACTTTAATCTCCTGCCCGAGACCGGGCATCGGCGCCCGGCGTTCATCAACCTGCAGCAGTACTGGGTGGAGCAGTTCCTGGTCGAACGTCTGGGTGAGCTGCCGCACGCAGAACTGCGCTGGAAGAACAAGGTGGTCGGCGTCACTGAGCGGGGGGATGACGTTACAGTCAAGGTAAGCACTCCGGACGGCGAGTACAGCGTGCACGCCGACTGGTTGATCGTCGCCGATGGAGCCAAGAGCCCCATACGCGGTATGCTCGTTCTTGAAGCCGAAGGCCAGGTTTTTCGCGATCGCTTCCTGATCGCCGACATCCACATGACTTCGGATTTTCCGACCGAGCGCTGGTCCTGGTTCGATCCGCCGTTTCATCGCAATCAGTCGGCGCTACTTCATCGTCAGGCCGATAATGTTTGGCGCGTCGACTTTCAGCTGGGATGGGAAGCCGATCCGGAGGAAGAAAAAAAGCCCGAGCACATCATGCCCCGGCTCAAGGCGATGCTCGGCGACACGGCCGACTTCGAGATCGAATGGGCAAGCGTCTACACCTTCCAATGTCGACGCATGCGTTCCTTTCGCCAAGGGCGCTCGCTGTTCGTGGGAGACGCGGCGCATCTGGTATCTCCATTCGGCGCGCGAGGTGCCAATTCAGGCATCCAGGACGTGGACAATCTGATGTGGAAGCTGGAGTTGGTTTTGAAACAGCGGGCTACTCTCACCCTGATCGACAGTTACGATGTCGAGCGCACCTTCGCAGCCGACGAGAACATACGGGCCACGACCCGCAGCACGGATTTCATCACTCCCAAAGGCAAGACGAGCCGGATATTTCGTGACGCGGTGCTGATGCTTGCGAAGCGTCATCCGTTCGCGCGCCGATTGGTGAATGCTGGTCGCTTATCCGTGCCGGCGGTGTTGCGTGATTCGCCGCTCAACACGCCGGATGCGGCTAATTCCGAATTCGAAGGAGCGATGATTCCCGGCACACCGGCGGTCGACGCTCCCGTCACGGGGCCTCGCGGAGATTGGTTGCTCGCTTACCTCGAGGGAGGTTTTACGCTCCTTGCGTTCGGCGCCGTCGTGCCGGAGAGCAACGTGGCGGCGCTTGCGCGGAGCCCGATACCGATTTCAGTGGTCCAGGTGGGCGACCGTTCGACCACCGGAGCATGCGTTATCGAAGATCCGGATGGCGTGCTGGCCGCCCGCTACGATGCGAAACCCGGCACTTGCTATCTGTTCCGGCCAGACCAGCACGTTTGCGCTCGCTGGAGGGCTTTCGATCCTGCGCGGGTGCGTGCGGCACTCGCTCGTGTAACGGGTGAAAGCGCGATGGTCGAAAGAGAGGCGGCGTGAACATCCACGAATCGGCTGAGCCGGAAACACACGCCCATGCTGAATACTGAACCCAACATCGCCGCGTCCGACGATTTCTATCAGGAGCTGATCGATCTCCATCGCGATCTCTCCGACGAGGAGAGCGCCCTGGTCAACGCGAAGCTCATTTTGCTTCTCGCCAACCACATTGGAGACGCTGCCGTGCTGCGGGAAGCGATGCAGGCGGCGCGTGAGGAGGTCGGCGGAACCCCTCTCCCTCTGGGAGAGGAGAAGGGGTGAGGGCGGGACGTTCGAACAAGCGATTTCTACACATTGGACAAGAGATACATGACGACCAAGACCAGTGAACGCGGTCGATCCGCGGAAGCGAGACAAGCGCCGTCGGAAGAGGCGCTCGCGTACCACTCAGGCTTCGGCAATGAATTCGCGACCGAAGCACTTCCGGGAGCGCTTCCTGTCGGACAGAATTCCCCGCAGCGTGCGCCTTATGGGCTGTACGCCGAACAGCTTTCCGGCACGGCGTTTACCGCTCCACGCGGCGCTAATCGACGCTCATGGCTGTATCGTATTCGCCCGGCCGCAGTGCATCAGCCCTTCGTAAAGATTGGCAACGTTCGCATCGAGAGTCGCTTCGACGCGGTGGCGACGCCGCCCAACCAATTACGCTGGGATCCATTGCCCGTTCCGACGTCGCCTGTCGATTTCATCGATGGGCTCGTCACCATGGCGGGCAATGGAGATCCTGGGGCGATGAGCGGTTGCGGCATCCATCTCTACGCCGCAAACCGCTCCATGAGCGATCGTTTCTTCTACGATGCCGATGGCGAGCTGCTGATCGTCCTGCAGCAGGGGCGGCTGCGTTTTGCCACCGAGCTGGGCTTGATCGACGCCGAGCCGCAGGAGATCGTCGTCATTCCGCGCGGGGTGCGCTTCCGAGTCGAGCTCGTGGATGACGCGGCGCGTGGCTATGTCTGCGAAAACTACGGCGCAGCTTTCCGCTTGCCCGACCTGGGCCCCATCGGTTCCAACGGGCTTGCCAACTCCCGTGATTTTCTGGCTCCCGTGGCGTGGTATGAAGAGCGCGATGGCAAGCGTGAGCTCATCGGCAAATTCATGGGGAACCTGTGGTCAGCCGAGATCGGCCATTCGCCACTCGACGTCGTGGCCTGGCACGGCAACTACACGCCGTACAAGTATGATCTTCGTCGCTTCAACGCCATCGGCTCGATCAGCCACGACCATCCCGATCCCTCGATTTTTCTCGTGCTGCAATCGCAAAGCGACACACCCGGCGTTGACAGCATCGACTTCGTCATCTTTCCGCCGCGCATCCTCGCGATGGAGCACACCTTCCGCCCGCCATGGTTCCATCGCAACGTGGCGAGCGAGTTCATGGGACTCATTCACGGCGTCTACGATGCCAAAGCGGAAGGGTTCCTCCCTGGGGGCGCTAGCCTGCACAATTGCATGACCGGACACGGACCCGATGCGGACACGTTCGAGAGAGCGTCGACAACAGATCTTTCCAAGCCGACGCGAATCGCCGACACTATGGCATTCATGTTCGAGACGCGTCACGTGATCCGCCCGACGCGCTTCGCGCTGGAGTCGGCGCAGCTGCAGTCCGAGTATTACCGCTGCTGGGAGGGACTTCGGAAGCACTTCGATCCAGGGCGGCGCTAAAGGTCAGCGTGCGCCAACGATGCCGCGACGAGAGTCGCCAGGTTCGTCTATTTGTTTAACGCAGACTAAACACGTTGTCGCGGACTGCCGGGACGCTCAGCGCTGCTCGCTGCAGCACGCCGGGTTGACAAAGGGCGCTCAGCCGGGTGCTGCCGTACGATGCTATGCTTTCAGTGCTGGGAATTCCTGGCGCTGAGGACGACCGGAGCGAGCTATTCAGGCCAACTTCCTCAAGCGCGCAAGCATTGTGCTCGGCGCGCTCGCCCTCGCGGCCTGCGCCTCCACCACGCTGCGCACCGCGTGGTTCGACAGCACTTACAC
>VBCY01000363.1 GCA_005882995.1 Betaproteobacteria bacterium | reverse complement strand
TAGTTGTGTTAGGGTGACCGTGTTCATTCAAGGCGCCGGCTGCAAGTGGCCGAGGCGGCTGGCGCGATACGACTCACTGCATGATCGGGCGCCGTGCGGCTGCACGCGCGTCGTTGACCTACCCGGGAGAATCGCATGTACATTGTCCGGAACGCTTCAAGACAACAGGCGCCGCCCGCGCTTCGCGACCGGTTTCTCTTCGCACTGGATCAGCGCGACGACGCCGCCGTCCGCGAGATCGCCGGCGATCTGCGCGGCTGCGTCAATTTGCTGCCCACCTTGACTTGCATTCAACTGGGATTGACGCCCGGCAGCACTTACGGCGATGCCGCCGAAGCGGTCACAAAGCCGCCATCTTCGGTGCTACCCGCAGAAGGTGCTTGAGCGCCGCAGGTACGGCAGAAGGTCCCACGCTTTTGTCTTGAGCTTGGCTTCCGCGCAACATCTTGATCCGCCCCGAAGCGACGCTTAGACTCGGTGTAGCTCCGATTCGCGTCGCCAACTATTCAAGCGACTTTAGTTTCTTTGATCGTGGTGTGATCGTTTTCGCAAGGAGGTTCCATGGCTTCATCGGAAAATCGCAGGCATGATTCAAAATCGTCCGCCGGCTTTACCAGGCGGGAATTTCTTCCAATGCTCGGAGCGACAACGGCATTGGCCGCACTCGGTTCGCGGGCGCTCGCCGCGGCCTCAGACGAGTCAGCCAAGACCAAGCCGTCCGACGCGCAGGCGCGTTTTGTATATGTCGGTACGTACACCGCACCGGGCACGCCACCGGGCGGGACGCATCCCAGCAGCGCTGTGGGCATCTACGTTTTCAAGCTCAATCCAAGCGACGGGGGCTTGACGCCGGTGCAAACCGTGCCAGCCTCGAACCCATCGTTCGTGGCGCTCGATCCTACGCTCACACACCTTTATTCCGTCAACGAGGATGCGCCGGGATCGGTCAGCGCATACGCGCTGAACTCGTCCAATGGCACACTCACGTTTCTTAATTCGATGTCAGCGATTGGCAAGTTCACAACGCACATTAGCGTGCATCCATCAGGACAATATTTGTTCGCGGCCAACTACGGCGATTTGAGCGCGCCCGGCAACTTTCCGGTCTATCGAATCAACGCCAACGGGTCGATTGGCACGATGACCGATCTCTTTCAAGGCGTGGGTTACGGAACCAACGCCGGTCCGAATCCGGAGCGCCAGGAAACGTTGCATGCACATCAGATTCTCACTGACTTGAGCAGTAGCCACGTTTGCGCAGTCGACTTGGGTGCCGACAAGGTAAACGTGCTGAACTTGAACCTCGGAACGGGAAAGCTCACGCCGGCAACGGTGCCGTTTGGCCCGGTGGCTTCGGGTTCCGGGTGTCGGCACATGGCGTTTCACCCAGACAAATCGCACGCCTACGTGCTGGACGAGCTCGTCTCATCGATTACCGTTTTCAAGTACGACCCGGTACGGGGCGCTTTCATCTGGGTGCAAACGATATCGACGCTGCCGTCGGATTTCACTGGCGTCAACACCACGGCGGAGATTCGCGTCCATCCGAGCGGACAGTTCCTCTACAACACCAACCGCGGGCACAATAGCGTGACGATGTACGCCATCGACGAGGAAACCGCCGAGCTCGACGTGATCGGATGGGAATCGACGCGCGGCGAATGGCCGCGCGGCATGAATCTCGATCCGTCCGGGACGTTCCTTTACGTCGGAAATCAGAACACCGACACGATTGGGGTGTTTCGCATTCAACCGTCCAACGGCAAGCTGAAGTTCAGTACCCTTGTCGTTACGCCGACGCCGGTCGACATCGAGTTTGGTCCGCTGGCTTGAGATGGCAGAATGCAGCACCCTGTCCTGCGTGATAGGGTGCTGCAATACCCTGCCGGGCGGGGCAGCCCCGGTAGCGCTTGATCGGATCCGAGCGACTTCGCAGCCGCGTGGCTGTGTGCTCGATGTGAGACGTTGGCTTGCCGGGGTCGGAATCTGGCGGCATAACGCTCGGAATAATGACCGAACCGCCATTGAGGGCGCACCCGCTGACGACGACGGCTTTGAAGTGGCGTGCTTTGTGCTCGTGCAATTAGCGGTGTTGTCTCGTGGCCCGGATCGTGAGGAGCATTCATGGCGACCCATCATGCGTCGTCGGGCGAGTTGATCGACGTGCGGCCCGTCAAAGGCGGTCCCAAAACGATGCGTTCGAGGGCGTTGTTCAAGACAGAACGTCTCGAAGTCTCGCGTACCGTTTTGCTCGCGGGAGAGGAAATACCCACGCATCAGCTCGCCGGCGAGATGACGATCCAATGTCTGGAGGGAAGCATTGAACTGATCGCCGCAGGAGCAACGCGATTAATGAGGCCAGGGGATTTGATTTGCCTAGCAGGCGGTGAGACGCACGCGATAAGGTCGCTCCAAGATTCTTCTCTTCTG
>VBCY01000362.1 GCA_005882995.1 Betaproteobacteria bacterium | reverse complement strand
CGAGAGCGAAAGCTCGCGCGCCGCGAAAAGGATCAGCACAGCGACTTGCATGTGGTGCAGGAATTGCCACAAGCCGGCGAGCCAAGCGAGGCCGCGCAGCGTGGGATTGCCTTTGACGAGCTTGAGTCCTTCACCGATCTCACGCCAGACGCCTGCATTACCGCTCACGTGAGGGATGTCGTTCTTAGCTTCCAGGCGCCGCAGCATGAGCGCGGAGGCGAAGAAAGTCAGAGCATCGACGGCGATCGCAAACGGTGCGGTCAGCGCATTGATCAGTGCGCCCGCGATGCCGGGGCCGATCAACGCCGCCGATTGCTCTCCCGGAGAGACCTTGGCGTTCACTTCGACCAGGCGTTTGCGACCCGCCATCTGCGCGAGCAGCACCTGGTAGGCCGCTCCACCGACGACGTTGGTCACGCCGCAGAGGAAGCCGACGACGAAGAGAATTTCGATCGACAGCACGCCGAACCATGCCGCCACCGGTATCGCCAGCAACGCAACGCCGCGCCAGATGTCGAGCGCAATCGCCACCGGCAGCTTGCGCACCCGATCGAGCATCACGCCGGCATGCAGGCTGATGAGCGCAAACGGGAGCGTTTCCAGAGCTATCAGAACGCCCATCTGCATCGGCGTGGCGTTGAGCAGCAACGCCGCCGTCAATGGCAATGCGAGATTGGTGATCTGCATTCCGAAAGATGTGAGCGTGAGTGATGCCCACACTCGACGGAAATCCCGCGAGAGCCAGAGGCCGCGGAAAGCGCGGCGCGAAAAGTTTTTTAATCGTTCATTCACGGTCATAGCTTCATCCTCCGGCCGCGGCATAAGCACGGCCGCCGGTCTTCCGACACCGGCGGGAAGCGAGACTTGGGAGATTAAGCCCGTATTTCGGTTCCCGCCGCGCCCGGCGGGAAGCCGCGCGGGCTGCTAGGCCAACTTCGGCGACGCTCCGGCATCCACGCCGGAGAACTGCGCGCCGATTGAAATGCACCACCGGAACGCGCGCGCCGCGATGGTCATCGCGGTGACGGATGTCGTCGGCGTTCTGGTCATGGTGGAGTCATTCCTGAAAGTTGGTAGAGGATGGTAGAAGTGTACGTGAAGGCGAGCTGCGCACGCAATCGTTTGTCTCCCATCGGTGTAGTTGATACGCCCGTTTGTCGCATTTGTGCCACGAATGAATGCGTCCCCCAATTAATGCGTCGCCCCGGCGCAGGCCGGGGCCCAATTTTGACTTGCCTTGCCAAACGCCCCATTACTTGGATCCCGGCCTTCGCCGGGATGACGAGACATTGCTGCCGTACTTGGATCCCGGCCTTCGCCGGGATGACACCTAATGCGCCGCCTGCTCTCCTTCGCCGGGATGACACTAATGCGCCGCCTGCTCTCCTTCGCCGGGATGACAACTAACGCGCCGCCTGCCGCGCAATATCGATATCGAGATACTTCCACGGGTGCTCCCAATAGATGTGCTTCTTGTATCCCCGCACCCACGGCTGCACCAGCGTGCTCTCGATGGTGTAGAAGCCGAGCCACCAAGGGTTGTAGGCGGCGACCAGCTCCGACATCTTGCGATAGAGCTTATTACGCTCGGCCCCATCGGGAAGCCGCCGCGACGCGCGATACAGCTCGTCGTACTCGGGCAGCGAAAAGCGCGCGTAATTGGTCTGCCCGATATTGGGACCGTAGAGCAACTGCGCAAACGCATCACCTTCCGCGTACAGATTGATCCAGCCGACCCGCCACATCTGCAGCTGACCCGCCTTGCCCATCTTGATCAGGTCGGGGAATTTCTGCTTGAGGAACTCGATGCGAATGCCGATCGCCTTCATGCTCTTCTGCCACAGCTCGTCGAATTCGCGATCGCGCGATGACGGCGTAGAGGCCATCACCAGTTTCAGCGGCTTGCCGTCGGGCAGCTGGCGATACCCGTCGACGTCGCGGCCCGCGTAGCCGAAGCGGTCGAGCAGCGCGTTCGCCGCCGCCGGGTCGTACTTGAGCGCGACGTTCCAATTCGGATCGTGCCCCGGCAGGTTAGGTGGAATCGGTTGCGTGGCCGGCAACGCCTGGCCCTGGTAGACGACGCGGATCATCTCCGGCCGATTGAAACCCATGGAAATGGCCCGGCGCAGCGCGATCTTGTCCTTGGAGAAACCACCGACAACGGGATCCTCCATGTTGAAGTACGCGTACTGCAACGCGGGCTGGGTCACCCGCGCCAGACTCACTCCGCGCTTGACATACTCGGGCCGCAACTGGCCCGATGCGTCGAGCACCGTATCGCTCAAATCGGAAGGCACATTGACGTAGTCGAGCGCACCGCTGTTGAACGCGAGGAGGCGCGGATTCGATTCCTCGATGATGTTGATTTCGACGTGACCGACGATCGGCAGCTTCTTGCCGTGCATCTTCGCCGCCAGGTCGCGATCGGCTGGATCGGCGCTGTCGGGGAATGTGTCGTCGCGGTAATTCGGATTGGCTTCGAGAATGATCTGTTGTCCGCGGCGCCACGACTTGAGCAGATAAGGTCCGGTACCGACCGGATTAGCCTGCACCCAGCCGTTGACATCGCCGTAGGCCTCGACGACTTCGCGGGCGACTGCCGCCATCGGCGACTGGGTCATGTAGCCCAGCATGATGTAGTCGGGATCCTTGAGCTTGAGCTTGAGCGTGTAGCGGTCGAGAGCCTCGAAGCGGCCCGATTTTTTGGCTGCTTCGATCACAGGCTCCGCACCTACGACCTTGTCCTGCACGTACCACGAAAACGGGGAGCGTATCTTCGGGTCGAGGAGCCGCTTCCAGGCGTAGACGTAGTCAGCGGCCACGAGCTCGCGCTTTTTTCCCTTGAACGCGGGATCGTCCGCGAAATAAATCCCGGGATTGACCTTGATGGTCCAGGTGCGGCCGCTGTCGCTGATCTCCGGCATCGCCGCAGCAGTCCGTGGCACGCGCTTGTACGGTCGGCTGAGATAGTCGAATCCGTAGAGCGTCTCGAAAATCGCCCGCTGGATGCTGTCCGAGTAGAGATCGCTCGTCGCCTGAGGATCGAAGCCGGTCTCGGCAACGATGAATGCCGTGCGTATGGTCTTGCTCATGTCGGCGGCGAACGCAGGTGTAGCAACGCCGAGCGCGGTGACCGTAACTGCGGCAAGCAGAGCGTGGCGAACGGCGCTCATC
>VBCY01000361.1 GCA_005882995.1 Betaproteobacteria bacterium | reverse complement strand
CTGGTAGTGCTGGTGCAACCCGTCCAGACGTAGCTGGTCGGGTTGCTGGTGCAGCTTGCGGTGAGCGTGATGCTGCTGCCGACGGTGGGTGTGGTGTTGCTCGCCGCCAAGGTGCAGGTGACGGGCGGCGGCGCGGCCTGCCAATTGACGCTGATCGACGCAGAGCCCGAGCTCGAAGCGTTGCTCGCCGTGACGCTATAGCTGACGCTGCCTGCGCTCTGCGCGGTTGTGGAACACGTGCTTGCGGTGCTGGTGCAACCGGTCCAGACGTAGGTTGTCGGATTCTTGTTGCAGTGAGCCGTTAAAGTAATCGTCGCGCCGACCGTTGGTGTTGCATTGCTGGCGGCTAACGTGCATGTGATGTCCTGCAGTGGCGCATTGGGCCCAATAACCGTTGCCGTTCCCAGCGCTGCAAGCAAACTTGCCGGATAAAGGAAGAAAGCTGCAAGAAGCACGAGACACCTTGTTTTAACCATAGCGATCCCTCCCAGAGAGCGGTGAAGAAGCCGTCATGCCTGTCGTTTCGCAGGGGTACGCGTGACCTGCACAGTAACCCGCCAATCGTATCGATAGTAAGATTCAGCGGTCTCTCCATGGTCCAACCGGGATTAATTGTTGCAAATATGATGAAAGCATCACCCTCCGTCTGCTACATGCTGTAACAAACACGCAGTTGCGATTGCAGTGATTTGCGATTGCGGTGATTCGGCGCGTGTTTTTATTCGGCCGATGTCCTACGAGTAAATCAGAGGACGTCCGATGGCGGCCGGCAGATCGCAACAAGATGATGCTTGGAGAAAAATGTAAACAGCCCTGAACGCACGCTCCGAGTCGTGAATCGGTGCAGGCTGCAATATGAGACGAGCCGTTGAGTCGGAACTCGCTACTTCCGGGCGCGCCACGTTTGGCGAGCGTTCCGCGTACATCCTGAAGCACCCGGGCGGATTTGCGCTCTGCGTGCTCAGGTCATTCCGCAAGAACCAGGGCCTGCTCCTTGCAGGCGCTGTCGCGTATTACGCTCTGTTGTCGCTCATTCCCTTGCTGATTCTGATGGTTATGGGGCTCTCCCACGTCATCGACCAGGCGCGCCTGCTTGCGACGATGAGTGAGTATCTCGAATTCATCGTGCCCGGCCAATCCGAGGTGCTGGTCGGTGAACTCAGAGACTTTCTGGATCATGGCCAGGTGATCGGCGGGGTTTTGCTCGTGACTATGGTCCTGTTCAGCGCGCTTGCATTTACCGTTCTGGAAAATGCGATGTCCGTCATCTTCTATCACCGCGTCGCCATAAGCCGACGCAGATTCATCGTCTCGGCGGTCATGCCGTATCTGTTCATCGTTTTTCTGGCGGTTGGCCTTCTTATCGTCACCATTGTTGCCGGGAAGCTGGCCTCGCTTGCGACGCGCAACATCACCATCTTCGGTGTGCCGCATTCGCTTGGCGAGCTGTCGAACTACCTGCTCTATACGCTCGGCGTAGGAGGAGAAATCCTGATATTGACCGCCATCTATCTGGTCATGCCAGTCGGACGGCTCTCGCTGCGACATGCGCTCATGGGCGGAGTCACAGCGGGTCTGCTCTGGGAAATAGCCCGGCATGTGCTTGCCTGGTACTACGGAACCATGTCGCAGGTGCGCGTCGTCTATGGCTCACTCACAACGGCCATCCTTGTCTTACTTTCCGCGGAGATCGGCGCGATTCTGTTTCTGTTGGGGGCCCAGGTCATTGCCGAGTACGAGCGAATTCAACGCCAGCCGGCAGATATGCCGCAGCCGGCACTCACCACCGAGAATGAAACGCGAACACTCACGGGCCGTCACTGATGGCCCGAAAGCGATTCCGATCGTGTCTGATGCGCGTCGTGGTAACGAGACGATGGAGCGGAATGAGGACTCTCGCTCTACTGACGCTGCTGCCGTTTCTTGCGTCGTGCTTTACGCTCACGGTCGAACCGCGGGCGCTCGTGCTGCTTCAAAACGGCACGATCGAGGTGACATCGCTGCCTTGTTCCAGGGTCCAGCAGCCGATTGCGACAAACGTAGGGTTCGCGTCGCTCCAGTCGGATGCCGTCCGGATCACGACCTGGAACATTCACAAGGAAAGCGATGCCGGCTGGGAAGGTGATCTGACTCGACTCGCTCAAGCGAGCGATATCATTCTTCTGCAGGAGGCCCGCTTGCAGGCATCGCTCCGCGAAAGTATCGAATCGGCGAAGCTGCGCTGGATCATGGCAAGCTCGTTCATCTACACCGAGGATGACATCGGCGTCGTTACCGCTTCTCGGGCAGAGCCGATCGCAATTTGCACCGAGCGGGTTATCGAACCTTTGATCCGATTGCCCAAATCGGCGGTCATCACATGGTTTCGCTTGGGGGACGGGATGGACACCCTGGCGATCGCCAACGTGCATGCCATTAACTTCTCGCTGTCGCTGGAAGCATACCGGAGCCAATTCGATGCCATCGCAGAAGTTCTCGGCCGCCACAAGGGTCCCATTGTTCTGGCCGGAGACTTCAATACCTGGACGCAGGCTCGAAGCGCTATCGTGAGCGAAATCGCGGATCGCCTCGCCTTGAGCGAGATTACATTCGCAAGTGATGAGCGCGCCCTCTTTTTCGGAAGGCAACTCGATCACATCCTTGTTCGAGGCGTTGACATCGTTGATTCATCCGCTGTCAGCGTAAAGTCATCGGACCATAATCCAGTCACTGCCACACTAAGGGTGACGCCTCGACATTGAGGTTGATATTGCAAGGCACTGCACACTTGGATGCAGCTGCCATGTAAGGCTTACAAGGCCGCAAGTTCGACATCGCGCACGGGCGAGATTTTGCCTTGAGCTTCTATCGGCACGATTCATGCTCATTACCCGACGCTTCATCGCCGCGCGGTCCCTTCGCTTTTTAATTTCACTTCGTTCTCATTCGGGAGTGTCAATGGCCGATAAACCATTTCTCACAGACGTCCAGACGTTGCGCACGCGCGCCAGGCAGCACATCGAGGAAGGCGCCGTAACGACAGCTTACGGAGGCGATACGCAAACGGCCGTCCATGTTCTCAACGACGCACTTGCGACGGAGCTCGTTTGCGTGCTGCGTTACAAGCTTCATTACTTTGTTGCCAAGGGAATCCACGCCGGGCCGGTCGCCAATGAATTCCTGGAGCACGCGAACGACGAGCAGCGCCATGCCGACATGATCTGCGAAAGAATCGTGCAGCTCGGCGGCGAGCCGAATTTGTCTCCCGAAGGGCTTTTGTCGCGGAGCCACAGCGAATACGTCCCGACCGACGAGCTCCTGCAGATGATCAAGGAGAACCTCATCGCTGAACGAATCGCCATCGATAGCTACCGGGAAATCGCCGCGTACTTCGCTCCCTTCGACCCGACGTCAAGAAGGATGATGGAGGAGATTCTGGCCGCCGAGGAAGAACACGCCGACGACTTGGCGGATCTGCTGCGTGAGTTGCCGGAAAATCTGAAGCACTAAGCGCCTGCAAATGTCCTAGCTGTCGCGGCCACGCTGACACCCGAGCGGAACGAGGCCGCCATTGAGCGGCAGCGCCGATGCTGCTCCAAACGAAATGAGCAAAATGAGCAACTTACATGGGTCCGTGAAGAAACCTCCAAGCATCGAACCCTGACCCGCGCCGAGCAGAGTATACAAGCTTTTGTTTTTATGATGAAAAATACCATGGGCACGTTCATTGCTGCTCTCCTGCTGCAAGGGGGCATCGACAAAACATGGAGAGCAACATGAGACCTAGGATGAGAGCAATGACCTGTGCTTTGGCACTTGGTCTTTTCGCGTTCGGTGCGCAAGCGGCGACGGATGCCGAGAAGGCGGACAAGGAACAGTACAACGCTGCCGTTGCGCGAGCCGACGCCGATTACAAGGCGGCGACTGAAGCGTGCAAGAGCCGGCAAGGCAACGACAAGGATGTCTGCATGCAGCAAGCCAAGGCGAATCGCGACAAGGCGAAAGCCGACGCCAAGGCGATGCGCAAGTCGCACGACGCTGTCGCGGAAGCGCGCGAAGACAAGATGGAAGCCGAATACAAGGTGGCCAAGGAGCGCTGTGACAGTCTCTCGGGCGACGCCAAGGACACCTGCATCAAGAACGCGAAAGCAAAGTATCACCAGTGAGCCGGCGGGCGCGGAGGAAAAAGGAGAACCACAATGAGCCTTGGAACCATATTGCTGATCGTCTTGATCCTGGTATTGATCGGCGCGTTGCCGACGTGGCCCTACAGCGGCGGTTGGGGCTACGGGCCAAGCGGACTTGCCGGCATCGTCGTTTTGGTGCTGATCGTGTTGCTCGT
>VBCY01000364.1:2483-2719 GCA_005882995.1 Betaproteobacteria bacterium | reverse complement strand
ACCGCGGCCGAAAACCTGGCTGTGGCGGTCTCCGGCACGCGCGCGCAGGCACTTTCATTTCATTCGCCGGCGGAGGCACAAGGGCGCCGCGACAAGGCACTGGAATTGCTGGCACGGTTCGGGCTCACGGATCTGGCCGACCGCCCGATCTTGGAACTCGCGGGCGGCGTGCGCAAACTGGTCGACATTGCCATGGCGCTGGTCCGTCGGCCCAAATTGCTGCTTTTGGACGAGCC
>VBCY01000364.1:0-2295 GCA_005882995.1 Betaproteobacteria bacterium | reverse complement strand
CAGTGCCATTACTCGAGATCGACCATCTGGTCGTCGAAATTCAGTCGATGCCTGCACTGCGCGGCTTTTCGATGCGTGTATCGCGGGGTGCCATGGTGAGCCTCGTCGGCCGCAATGGCGCCGGCAAGACCACACTGATGCGCTCGATCATGGGGCATCTCAAGCCGGCGCAGGGCACCGTCCGATTCCAAGGCGCCGATCTTTCGGCACGCCCGCGCCACGCCCGCGCGGCTCTCGGGATCGGCTACATGCCGGAAGACCGGTGCCTGGTCCCTCAACTGACAGTGGAGGAAAACATTCTATTGCCGCTATGGGTGGCGCAGCATCTCGACCGCCGGGAGCGGCTCGATTTCGTCTACGAAGTCATCGGCGAACTCGCCGAGATGCGCCATCGCAAGGCGCTGCTTCTGAGCGGAGGCCAACAGAAGCTGGTCGCGCTTGGCCGCGCGCTCGGTATCGGCACAAAATGTCTGCTGCTCGACGAGCCGTTCGAAGGGATAGCGCCTGCGCTGTCCGAGCGGCTATCCGAGGTCCTTGCGTCGCTCAAGGGCAAGGATCTCGCATTGCTAATGTCGTAATCCGACATGGCGGCGCCAATCTCGTGTCCGGATAGACTGGCCTCGCGTCAATTGGCCTTCACGGTTCGAATTTCGATGGCTGGCTTCGCAGGTTGCGCCGGAGCGGCCTCTGGCCTGTAATCGGCGCCTGCAAACTCAGCCTTGGTCGCCTGCGATATCCAGTTCGACGCGACCCCAGGGGTCATCGCCAGCCCGACCAGAGCGATCACGAGCAGCACGGGCAAGGCAAAAATTCCAATGCCCCAGCGCTGGTAGATGCGGTTGATAGTTTCGCCCGGTTTGTCGAACAAGCCCTGCATGGATGCCTCCACTGTGCGGATGTGCACCGGGGTGACTAGCTCAATGCGCGCCAAGCCCATGTGAAGGCTTTCACATTTGCCGGGATCAAAGATTTGTGAGATGCGTCGGGTCAAAGCCGGGCGGCGCTGTCGTACTCGTTGTTGGTAGAGCTAATCGCCTTCATCGGAGCCCGCTTCGGCCAGCTCTCGAAGCATTTCGGCGTTGAGTACAACAATCGCCCCGTGCTCGAGGCGAACCCAACCGCGCGCTGCCCAGGCCCGCAACTGCTTGTTGATGCTTTCCCGGCTCATGCCGACCATTTCGCTGATTTCCTGCTGGGTGATGGCGATGGTTCGGCCTCCCGGCTTGTGTTTCTCGGTTAAACGAAGAAGTGTGCTGGCGAGCCGGCCGGGCAAATTCTGAAGGATAACCTCTTCCACCTGGTCGGTGGTCCATCGCAGGCGCGCGCAGAGCAGCTCGATGAACTTCATCGCCAGCGCCGGTTGGCTGCGCACAAAGGGAATAAATTCGCGACGGTCGATAATGAAGATCTCGCAATCGGTATTTGCGGTAGCGTCCGCTGTACGAGCCTGCCCGTCCAGCACCGCGACTTCCCCGAAAGTCCCGCCCGGTCCGATGAGATTCAAGATCGCGCTGCGGCCGTCCGCGGAGGAAACGCTGATTTTCACCGTACCGCTGATCACCGCGATGAGGCTGTTGCCGGGATCTCCCTTGGAGACGATCGTAGTTCCCCGCTTCAGCGTGGAATGTTTCGCATAGCGGCAGAGTTGATCGAAGGCCTCAGGATCGAGATCGCAAAACATCGGATGCTTGCGCAGGACAGCCAGTTTGCTGCTCGCAAACGGCCGAGGTACAGCTTTATTATCTTCGGGCACCCGATCATCCAACAGTTTCACGTTGCCCATCATCGACGGATCGCGGTCTGCAAGGCTGGCCGAGAGCGATCGTCCGCCACGCTCCTCAATTATACGCCGGCTCGATGCGCACAGCAAGAAAGGCCCGGGACCTCAGGCCTTTCAATTGGTTGCTCTTGAAGGATCCCCGCCGGATGACGGCTCAAGCCACCTCGGCTGAAATTATGGTGAACCTTTCAATACAACAAATGCACTAACTGCACGAGTTTCGGCCATTGAACACCAAGCTGCGCGAGGGCTCGGAGCGTTCGACCAGTACCCCGATTCCAATCAAGGAGAACACCGTGACGAAATTCGCGCTATTGGGAGCTTTGGCTCTCGTGTCTGCAATGGCCGCAACCCCGGTGACGGCGCAGGAGGTTATCTACAACCCCGGCTACTGCGCTCAGTTCTATCCAAACGCCAACTGCCAGAATAAGGGACCAAACAATCCCTATACCGGCGATTATCAGCTCAGGAACCAGTTGCGCGGCGCGTTTGCCTGGAGCGCCAATCTCTGCGCG
>VBCY01000057.1 GCA_005882995.1 Betaproteobacteria bacterium | reverse complement strand
GCCGATTTCAGCGACGAGCAGAAGCGCTACCTCGAAGGCTTCATGTCAGGCCTTCAGGTAGGCCGCGTGGGTCGCGGCCTCGGCAACGGCGCCGGGCCGGCTGAAAAGGTCGATCCTGAGCCGATTGGTCCCGATGCCGCGCATATCAAGGCGCAGGACAAAACTACTGCGTCCGGCAAAAAGCTGGCGGATCAGGAAAAATTCAAGCGCGAACAGCATCCCTTCGATGCCTATGAGCGCCTGAAAGAGCAGGCCGCGAACAACACCCCGCCGACGCCGCCGGATAATTTCCGGTGGCGCTACTACGGCCTGTTCTATGTGGCGCCGGCGCAGAACTCATTCATGTGCCGGTTGCGCATTCCGAACGGCATTCTCAGGCATTACCAGTTCGCGGGCGTCGCCGATCTCGCCGAGAGATATGGCGGCGGCTACTCGCACGTCACCACGCGTGCCAACGTCCAGATCAGGGAAATCCTGCCCAAGGACACGGTTGCGCTAATCGAGGCCATCCAGGATCTCGGCCTGTGCTCGCGCGGCTCCGGCGCCGACAACATCCGCAACGTCACGGGCACCCCGACCGCCGGCATCGATCCGCAGGAGTTGCTCGACACCCGCGAATACGCTCGCGAGTGGCACTACCACATTCTCAACGACCGCTCGCTGACGGGATTGCCGCGCAAATTCAACGTGGCGTTCGATGGCGCCGGCAAGATCGCGGTGCTCGAAGACACCAACGACATCGCCTTCGCGGCGGTCGAGGTGAAGGACGGGTTTGGTGTCGAGCCCGGAATCTGGTTTCGCCTAGGCGTAGGCGGCATCACCGGCCATAAGGATTTCGCCAAGGAAACCGGCATCATCGTCAAGCCGGCGGACGCGACCAAGGTAGCCGACGCCATTGTCCGCGTGTTCATCGAAACCGGCGATCGCACTAACCGGTTGAAGGCGCGCCTCAAATACGTGCTCGACGGCATGGGGGTCGAAAAGTTCCTCGTCGCGGTCGAAGATAAGCTTGGCCGCAAACTGGTACGCGCTCCAACGGCTGCGATTGCGGCCCGTCCGCGGTTTGACCGGATGGCCCATATCGGCGTGCACAAGCAGAAGCAGGCAGGTTTGAACTGGATTGGTGTCGTACTGCCGGTGGGCAAGATGACCTGCGAGCAGATGCGCGGCCTGGCAAAAATCGCCCACGATCTCGGTGATGGCGAGATTAGGCTGACGGTCTGGCAGAACCTGCTGATCTCGGGCGTGCGCGACGATAATCTCGCGCTGGCGACCGTGGCGATCGAAAAACTTGGTCTGGCGATCAAGGCGTCCAATATCCGCGCTGGACTAGTGGCCTGTACCGGCAATGCCGGCTGCAAATTTGCCGCGTCGGACACCAAGCTTCACGCCGGCGCGATCGGCGATTGGTGCGATGAGCGCGTGCAGATCAACACCCCGCTCAACATCCATCTCACCGGCTGCCATCATTCCTGCGCGCAGCATTATATCAGCGACATTGGCTTGCTGGCTGCCAAGGTGCCCGGCGCAAGCGACGACGACGCCGTGGAAGGCTATCACCTCTATGCCGGCGGCGGCTTCGGACCCGATGCCGATATCGGGCAGGAAGTCTATCGCGACGTCAAAGCCGAGGACGCTCCGAAAATCATTGAGCGGCTGCTCAAAGCCTATCTCGCCCACCGTGCCTCGCCTGACGAGACGTTCCTCACTTTCTCACGCCGTCATGACGGCGAAGCCCTGCGCAGGCTGGCAGACGCGGAAATATCACCATGAACCAGATGACCACGCTCCCGCGGCTCGAAATCATTCCGGACAACGCGCCGTTCTCGGAAGGACAGCGCTTGTGGCTGAACGGCTTCCTGGTGGGGATGCTGGGGCTCGACGGCACGACACCGCTGTCACCCGAACAAAACAGCTCGGTGCTTGGCCCGAGCGGCGACGGCGATGACGGCGAAGCGCCCTGGCACGACCAGACCATGCCGATTACCGAGCGCATGAAGCTCGCTGAAGGCCGGCCGTTGCGCCGGCGGATGATGGCGGCGATGGCGCAGCAGGATTGCGGCCAGTGCGGCTATAACTGCCACGACTATTCCGAGGCCATCGCCGGCAAGGCGGAAGCGCGGCTCAATCTGTGCGTGCCCGGCGGCAAGGAAACCGCCCGGATGCTCAAGGCGCTGCACGAGGAACTGGAAAAGGCGCCGGCATCGTCACCGAGTTTGGCGCCCGCCGTAGCGGCAACGGCGGCCGCAGGGGAGCCCGGCCGTTCGCGTGACAATCCGATCGCGGCGACGTTCGTGTCGCGCCGCCTCTTGAACAAGGCCGGATCGGAAAAGGAAACCTGGCACATCGATTTCGATCTCAGTGCTCCCGGCCTCGACTATGTCGTCGGCGATTCCTTTGGCATTTTTGCGCGCAACGAAGCTGGTCTGGTGGACCAGATCATCGCCATGCTCGGCGCCTCGCATTTGACCGTGCACCGGATTCCCTGTTTGAACTGCTCTCGTTCATCACAGGCGGCGCGCAGCGCGAGAAAGCGCGCGCCTTGGCGCAAGGCGAGGATCCCGATGGGGACGCCGCGACGCTGGACGTGATGGCGGCCTTGCAAAAATTCTCAGGCGTTCGTCCGCATCCGGAGGCCTTCGTCGAAGCGCTGGAGCCGCTGCAGCCACGGCTCTATTCGATCTCCTCGTCGCATAATGCGACGCCCGGCAAGCTGTCGCTGACGGTAGATTGCGTCCGCTATGTCGTCGGCAAGCGCAAGCGCCTAGGATTGGCTTCGACTTTCCTCGCCGAGCGCATCAAGCCAGGCGACCAGGTGAAGGTCTATGTGCAGAAGGCCCACGGCTTCGCGCTGCCTCAGGATCCCGGAACGCCGATCATCATGATCGGGCCGGGCACCGGGATCGCGCCGTTCCGCGCATTCCTGCTCGACCGCAGGGCCACCGGCGCACCCGGCAAGAACTGGCTATTCTTCGGTCATCAGCGCAGCGCGTGCGATTTCTTCTATTCCGATGAGCTCAACGCCATGAAAACGTCGGGCCTGTTGACCCGGATGTCGCTGGCGTGGTCGCGCGACGGCGAGAAGAAATTCTATGTGCAGGATCGCATGCGCGAGGTCGGCCGTGAATTGTGGACCTGGCTCGCCGAGGGCGCGCACCTCTATATCTGTGGCGATGCCAAGCGGATGGCAAAGGATGTCGAGCGCGCGCTGGTCGATATCGTCGCGCAATTCGGCGCGCGCACGACCGATGAGGCGGTCAGGTT
>VBCY01000358.1 GCA_005882995.1 Betaproteobacteria bacterium | reverse complement strand
ATTTGCGAATGACTCTGGTGAGCGCCTGCTGCTGCGCATCGTCCATGGTCTTCTTCGCATCGGCGCCGCCCTGCAGAACCTTGAGCACGTGCTCGAGCACGATCTGCTGGATCTCGGGTGTCTTGAGCTCCTGGCCCTGAACGAGCTGAGGAATGCTGTTGGGGGTCTGCTCGTCATAGACCTTGAGCCACGGCTTCTTCGCGAGATCTTCCGGAGAGCGCGCGACGATGGTCGCAACATTGCTCGCGCCTAGAAGCTCCTGCAGCTGCTTCTGGTTATCGGGTTGCAGGACCCACTTGTAGAAGGTGAACGCAGCGGCCTTGTGCTTGGTGTTCGCATTGACCGTCAGCGGGGCCAGTATCAGTCCTTTCCTGCAGCTGCTTCTGGTTATCGGGTTGCAGGACCCACTTGTAGAAGGTGAACGCAGCGGCCTTGTGCTTGGTGTTCGCATTGACCGTCAGCGGGGCCAGTATCAGTCCTTGCGCGCGCGTCGGAAACGGTGACGGGGCGGCAGCGAGCGGGAGGTCGGGCGCTTGCTGATTGAAGATCCCGGCCACGCCGCCGTTGTCGATCTCCATCGCGAGTTTGCTTTCCCAGAACATGCGCCGATACGTGGCAGCATCCGTGCCCTTCGGCGTGACGCCAGCGTCATACACCTTCTTATACGCCGCGATACCTTCGAGCACCTTCGGACTGTTGAGCGTGAGGTTGCCCTGCTCGTCGCTCCAGCGGCCTCCGAAGCCGTACACGAAGTTGCACAGGTCCTGCCAGAACCCTGGGGCTTCGGCCATGGTCGCGCGGTACGCGTACCCGTAGACGCCGTTCCCTGTGGAAGCCTTGGCCGCAGCGAGAAACTCATCGAAGTTCGCGGGCGCCTTGCCGCCCTTGACCAGCGTCGGGTTGTAGAGCAGCACGTAGTTGCTGATCTCGGTGAACTTGTAGTCGCGGTCGTTGATGACTTCGTCCAGGGGCAGGATCCGTTTGGCCTCCACCGCGGCGTAGAAATCGATCTGGTCGAAGCGCACCAGATCGGGGCCGGCGCCACCCCCCATCTGCGTGAAGATGGTCTTCGCGAACGACGAAAACGGCAGCGCGATCGGCTGCACCTCGATCGCGGTCTGGCTCTTGTTGAACTTGTCCACCCACGCCTTCAGGCGGTCGCCCCGACCCGCTTCGCTGAATGTTACGGCGGCAAAGGTGATGACCTCTTTCGTTTGAGCGTACGCGGTCGAGGGGCCGCTCGCCGCCAGCAGCGTGGCAACTGCGACAGCCAATGCAGAAACGAAGGTGCGGGACAGCCGCTTCATGGATTCCTCCTAACAAGGTTTGCAAATACTATTTAACCTGGACGCATGCGGCATCTACTTCCGCCTTACCTCCACCGCCGAGCTCTCAGATCTTCCCAGATTAGATATATCTTGACACGTTGGTAGAATACTGTAATATTTCACGCTATGTCAAGCACCCCCTCGAAAAAAGTTCAACCCACCGGCCCGGCACCGATCCCGCGAACCCGTGGATTCCGCAACCAAGCGGATCTCGCCTACGAGCGCATCGAGAAGATGCTTGTCAATTGCCAGCTAAGCCCTGGTCGCTTTTTGGCGATGCAGGATCTTCAAAAGCTGGTCGCTCTGGGCCGCACGCCCGTGCACCAGGCCGTCAGCCGGCTGGCGGAGGACACGCTGGTGATCGTCCGTCCGCGCGACGGGTTGCAGATCGCGCCGATCAATCTTGCGCGTGAGCGCGGTCTCCTACCCCTGCGACGCGACGTCGAGCGCTTCGTTATCCGCCTCGCGGCAAAGCGCTCGGGAGCGTCGGAACGCAATCAGCTGCTGCACCTGCAGAGGTTGCTCCGCGAACCGGCGGAGAAGTTGACGCTCGACCGCTTCAACGTTGTCGACCGTAATGTCGATCAACTGCTTATCGCGATGGCCGGGGAGCCGTTCGTCGAACCCACACTTCGTCCACTCCACACAATTTTCCGACGTATCGGCTGGCTCTATCACACCAAGGTGGCGCGTGGCCAGAATCTTAAACAGTCAGTCGACTGCCATATTGCCCTGCTCGAGGCTGTCGCCGATCGCCAGATAGAAAAGGCGATCGCTGCCCTTGACGACTTGATCGGTTTCGTGGACAGCATGTTCGATGTCCTTGAGCAGGAAATCGATCCTTCACTCCTTGACTGCAGTCTGGCGTATCTCCGACCTCACTGATCGTCTCGGAGCCGCAGCCAATGCAAATCGTGTTTCACGGCCAAAATGCCGCGTCGTTCAGCGAGGGGTTCGCGGACCTCGTTGGCGAGACGGCGCAGATTCGCGTGCTGCCAGATACCTTGATTACGGCCGCCGACCGACAGGCGTACGCTGAGGCAGATGTCATCGTTGGCATCAGGTTTGACAAGGATCTGCCGCGACCTGAGAAGCTGCAGCTCTTTCACGTTCCGGGCGCAGGATACGACGCCGTGGATCTGCGCGTCCTCCCCGCTTCAGCCGTGGTATGCAATTGCTTCGGTCACGAGCAGGCGATCGCGGAGTATGTGATGGCGGCGCTTCTCGCGCGGCACGTGCCCCTCGCCGATGCGGACCGGAAATTGCGCCAGGCTAATTGGGCTCATTGGGCCGGCGCCCTGGAGCGAGTTCACGACGAACTCGCCGAAAAAACGATCGGACTCCTGGGCTACGGACACATCGGCCAGGCGATCGCCGCGCGAGCGAAGGCGTTCGAGATGAAGGTATACGTCGCCAACCGCAGCACGGTAGCGGCCTCGTCCACCGTCGATCGCTGGTTTCCGCTGGACAATCTCCGCGACTTCTGGCCATCGGCCGATTTCTTCGTCGTCTCGGTGCCGCTGACTGCGGAGACAACCGGAATCGTCAACGCCGAGGCATTCTCGACGATGCGTCCATCGGCGGTGGTCGTGAATGTGGGGCGTGGGCCGACGATCGACGAACGAGCCTTGTACGACGCTCTCAGGACGAATCGCATCGCCGGAGCCATCATCGATACCTGGTACAGCTATCCGTCGCCGCAGCATGCCAACGTGTTGCCGGCAACGCTCCCTCTCCACACGCTGGCGAACATCGTTATGACGCCGCATATGTCGGGTTGGACCCTGGGCACGATCCGTCGACGCCAGAAGACCATCGCTGACAATATCAGGTGCCGAGTCGATGGCAGGCCGTGCGTAAATGTCGTGAGGCCGGCGCTGACCTGATCAGCGCGTACCGTCAATGAGGTAGAAAGCCGCCTCAGCTGTCGCGCCGCATGCGCCTCACGAGCTGCCACAGGCGAGACCCCAGTGTCGCAGTCATCGAGTAGATGTGCGCGCGCCGCCTGGCCCGCGCGTCGCGCTCCATCATGTGGTAGTCGTACGGCGTCCAATAGGCGGGGTCCGGCGTTTCGCTCGTATATGTCGAGACTCGTGCGCCGTCGTCAGATCTCTGGCCGACTAATGGCCAAGGTACCTTGGGCCGACAGCGCTCGCGCGCCCGAAGCAAGTACAGTGGATGTGCGTCCAGTATCACTACGATCTCCTCGTTGCTTTGGGAACATCACCTTTCGAACCCATGTGGCAACGATAGGTGAGCGCGCCGCGGCAATCCAATCGTAAATTACGATCGGACCAATCACAGCCACCTATACACTCGCGCCGTTGGCAGCCCGTTCGCATTCGCGATAACAGCCCGTGAACTCGTCCGACGCCCGCCGCGCTCGGAGCTAAAGTGAAGGGATCCGCTCGCGATCGACGCGCACAGCAGCGTACTGCTCAATCCGTATCTCGGGTTCGGCAGTTCCGGCGTTGAAATCCGCGCCGCGATCGCCGTCGATATTGCTCTCTGGGACCTGCGGGGAAAGGCGCAGGGCCTGCCGGTCTACGAGCTGCTTGGCGGACTGACACGCGGAAAGATCCGCGTCTACAACACCTGCGCCGGTTACTCCTACAACCA
>VBCY01000357.1:1421-3078 GCA_005882995.1 Betaproteobacteria bacterium | reverse complement strand
GTCGCCGCCAACCTGCTCGACCACGAGACGCGGCGTGTGTCGGATCGCTTTCCCGTTTACGCGCTGTTCACCGATCCGCCGCTGGCGCGCGCAGGGATCACCGAACGCGAAGCGCGAGCAAGCGGTCGGTCGGTGCTGATCGGGCAGCGGCCGATGGCCCGGGTGGGGCGCGCGCGTGAGCGCAGCGAGACGCAAGGCTTCATGCATGTGCTGGTCGATGGCGAAACGCGTAGAATCCTCGGCGCCGCGTTGCTCGGAATCGAAGCGGACGAAGCGATTCACTGCATCGTCGACGTGATGACCGCCGGCGCACCGTTCACGGCGATCCGCCGCGCGGTACACATTCATCCGACGGTCTCGGAGCTCATTCCGACGGTGTTGGGCGAGATGCAGCCGCTGATCTAGCTCGCTCCTTCCTTTTCCCGAGTTATCGCAGCATAGCTGGGTTTGTCGCACGAATCCGGCTTCCGTCGGATTGCCGTTGCGCATCGGCTGACCTGCCGCGCAGAGTGCCGTCGCGCGCCGAACGCGCATTGGCGCGAATGGCCTAGTGAAAGCCACCTGCGTTCGCGCACAAGCTGACAGGAGATTGCCATGACACTCCGACCTTATCGCATTTCCGTTTCGTCGATCTTACTGACTGGGCTGTTGGCGCTCTTCGCCGCGCTGAATCCGCAAAGCGTGACCGCGGCCGAAAAGAGCATCGTTGGCTCCTGGGTTGTCGATGTGTTTCCCAATGCTCCTGGTCCGCCACCTTTCAAGAACCTCGGCACATTCACTCAGGATGGCGGTGACATCAATTCATCTCCCAGTTTTGGAGGCGGTCATGGTGCCTGGAAGAAGTTGGGGGACAAGACGTATGCCGTAAGGTTCTTGACGCTTGTTCCTCCTGGTTTTGATCCGCCCTTTCCTGAGCAGACGATCGTTACGGTTTTTTCGGATCCCCTGACGCTCAACAAAGACGGAGATGAGATGACGGGCCCATTCAAAACAGTGTTTAGCCATCCGATCACCGGGGCGGAGCTCGCGTCGTTCGAAGGGACCGTGGTACTGACTCGTATCACGGTCGACCAATAGGATGTGATGAACGGGGCCGGAGCTACGCTTTGCGCGGATTGCGCTAAGCCGCCAACTGCCAACGCGCGCACTAACTTTTCAATGCGACGGCACCTAACGACCGTGGGAGGAGAAAATCATGAAGGCACGACAACGTTTCACATGGCTCGCTGTCACTTTCGCCGCGCTCACCCTGGGCACAGCGGCGCAGGCGCAGATTCGTTTGGATGTTCCGGAAGACCGGCAGCCCCGGTTCTACGCCGACTTCGGTCAAGGTTTCCTGCCCCATACTGAGGAATGGGCGGTGGTGATCTTCGACCGCACCCCCGCCTGATTTCAATCTGTTGAACTTCTTCGACGCGCCACGCGCCCGTTTTCCTGCGCCTTGCATATCGAAGGGTTCTTGCTCTGGCGCAGCCTCGACGATCCGTACGCTGCTGAAATCCTTTTGCATGGAACCGGTGCGGTTCCGACGTGGTTCGTGCGCCGGCCCGAACTACAAGGGGCCATCGCCGATGGCGTATTGACCATTGGAGAACTCGCCGCCTTGCCGTCGCTGCTGACCGGTTCTGCGTCCTTCTTTCTGGAATCCATACGCAAC
>VBCY01000357.1:775-1412 GCA_005882995.1 Betaproteobacteria bacterium | reverse complement strand
TGGAGAACTCGCCGCCTTGCCGTCGCTGCTGACCGGTTCTGCGTCCTTCTTTCTGGAATCCATACGCAACGATATCGTGCAACAGCGCGGCGGCAACGAAGCGCTGGTCGCCTCCGGTACTCTCAGCGATGGGCGCTCGTTCCAAGTGGAACTCACGGAAAAGTTTCGGGAGGGAGAACATCTATTCCCGCATGTCAGGATCGAGTTCCACTGACGCCACGGCGGAGGGACTGGCCGCAAAACCAGTCCGCCGTTTCGGCAGCCGCGTGACCGTCATCGAAATGGCGCCGCGCCTGATCGCCCGCGAGGACGAGGAAGTGTCGCAAGCGGTCCAATCGATTCTCGAGAATGAGGGCATCAACGTTCGGCTCAGTGCCAAATGCCTCGCCGCCGAGCGCCGCGGCAACGAAATCTCAGTGAATGTGAGCTGCGAAGAGGAGCCGCGCGACATTTCCCGTTCGCACCTTCTTCTAGCCGTGGGGCCCGTACCCACACCGATGATCTCGGGCTCGATCGCGCCGGCGTAGCAATGGATGAACGCGGCTTCATCAAGGTTGACTACCAGCTTGCGACCAACGTTTCCGGGATCTGGGCATTGGGCGACATCAACGGCCGTGGGGCATTCACGCATACGTCG
>VBCY01000357.1:0-770 GCA_005882995.1 Betaproteobacteria bacterium | reverse complement strand
CGGATCGCTTTCCCGTGTACGCGCTGTTCACCGATCCGCCGTTGGCGCGCGCGGGAATCACCGAACGGGAAACGCGGGCCAGCGGTCGTCCGGTGCTGGTCGGCCGGCGGCCGATGTCCCGCGTCGGTCGCGCGCGAGCGGAGCGAGACAGACGGTTTCATGCATGTGCTCGTGGACGGCGAGACGCGCAAGATCCTCGGCGCCGCGCTGCTCGGGATCGAAGCGGATGAGGCGATCCATTGCATCATCGATGTGATGACCGCCCAGGCGCCGTTCACCGCGATCACCCACGTCGTGCACATCCATCCGACAGTATCGGAGTTCATTCCGACGGTGTTAGGCGAAATGCAGCCGCTGATCTAGCTCGCCCCATGTTTTTTCCGAGGCGTCGCAGCTTAGCCGGGTTTGTCGCACGGATCCGGCTTCCATCAGATTACCGTTGCCCATCGGCATCTCTGCCGCGCAGAGTACGGTCGCGCGCCGAACGCGCATTGGCGCGAATGGCCGAGTAAAAAGCCACCGGCGTTCGCGCACAAGCTGACAGGAGATTGCCATGAAGCTGCTGCACGCGATGTGGAAGGCCTGCTCCTTGATTGCCATTGGCGGATTCCTGGCGATGCCGATGACGGCTCGCGCCGAAGACCCGTTCGACATAAACACGTTGGCAATCGATGACGAAAATCGCTTCTCGAACGTGGGGGCCTTCATCGTAGCCGTGGTCGACGACAGCGGGAACCCGGTCGGCCGTCGTGCGCACTGTAGCGGGGTGT
>VBCY01000356.1:360-4771 GCA_005882995.1 Betaproteobacteria bacterium | reverse complement strand
TGCATTGCGCTCCATAGCAGTCGTTGATCGGTGCTGGTCGGCCAAAACCGTCATACGCTCGATGGGGTTGAGCGCCGCGGCTTGGCCAAGATCGCTCCGACGGTTGCCGCCGCGCACGGTTGTGGCCTGTGATCGAAATGCGTGTTGCCCGCAACGATTGCGGAGAGCGGTCGAGGAGCTGCGTCGCAAGTACCGGAAGAGCGACGCGGGGTGCCACGGTCGGCGGGCCATGGTGGGATTCAGCCCGACCCCTGCTGACACGTCTTTGTCAGAAGGCAAGCAGGCGGAGGCTCATTGGATTTCCGGCGCAGGATCTCGTCGCCCTTGGGACTAGCAGTGGCGGCCTATTGCCGAAATGAGTCGAGACTAGCAAGGTTGTGTCGAGAGTCAAGAGGGCGTGGCCCATAGTCCGTTTGCAACCGCTTTCACTTTGGGCGCAAACCACATACGCCGATAGCAGATCGTGGGGCGGCACTAATAAACGTGCCGGCGGGTGCCAGCCTACGCTGGAGATTGCGATGCGGCACTGTCAGCCGATGTTGTCGCGCAATCTCGTCAGTAGGTTTCGCACTGACGATTTGTGCCACCGTCCGCCGCGTGGCGTCAGCATCCCACGCTCGTTAAGCGCCGCAGCGACCGCGCCGAGCCCGTGAACACCTTCTTCGCCGAGAGACTCGATTACTGGGCGCAGATTGAGTGCGTGGCGGTTTGCGCGGTTCTTAATAGCCGCTAGCCCTGCTGTATTACCTCTGCCTGTTCTCCGCAGTGCCCGAGCGCCATTCGGGGTTCCCAAGCTTCATGCCACGAGCCTAGGCGGCTGGGAGGGCTTCCTTGGTCCGTTTGGAGATCGCCTCGCGCTCCTGCTGCGCGACGAGTGCCATGATGCCCACCGTCAACTCGTTGGCGTCCTCGCGATACTTCAAGACTTGGGCGCAGCGTCCTGCCAAGCTTGGCGAAGCTCGTTGATCTCCTCGGGCGTCATCTTCTCGCCGGTCATCTCCTCGATGAACTGCTGCGCCTGCTCCAGCGAAGCATCGCCCGGCAACAGGCGCAAAATCGGCTTTTGCTTTGTCGCCTTTTGCTTTGTGGTCATGGTGGATCGTTCCTCCGCTGGTGGCTTCTGGGTTGACGGTGACCCATCAGGCACGGCCAAACGCAAAACGAAATCGCCCAATTGACCCTTATCGCCCAGGCTACCGGTCCACCGACGTCGGCACCGCAGTCCACGAACAGAGGAAGTCTACCGCTTGGCAGGGCAATCACGACTCTTGCAATTGATTGCAAGGGTGTGTGACCGGGCGACGCGCCGAACGGATTCGCTATTGCGGTCGTTGGACAGGCGTTTTAGCGCTCCAAAATAACAATTGCAAGAGCGCGCCGCTAACCTCGAAGGTACTGGTAGACCGTTTCTCGGCTGATTCCATAAGCCCGCGCGAGATCGGCCTTCGGTGGCCGGTCTCAGGGCAGAGCAGACGCAGCCCGTCGTCGAATCCACAGTGAAGAAATCTACACAGCGGCCGCTCAAAGGTTTGTGACTCCGACCACATGAAAAGCTGATCGAACGTCCGCTGATTAAGGATTCGAAGTGGCGCTTTCGACCCTGAGCTGACGGCCAGGGTGCTCCGAAGCAGTCGTTGAAATCTATGGAAGCGGCCGTTCAGATTGCGGCAACGGGATGCCAAAAAATGGGCACCGACTCGCCCCGCGCCGAGGCTGCCGATGGCGGAGATGCGCGGGATGAAAGTTGGTCCGGGTGAGAGTTTGCAACGAAGCCACTTTAGGCGCATAACGAAACATGGCAAGAACAGTGAACTGCGTAAAGCTCGGCCGCGAAGCCGAGGGGCTCGATTTCCCGCCGTATCCAGGGGACCTCGGCAAGCGGATTTTTGAACACGTCTCCAAGGAAGCGTGGAAAGCGTGGCTCGAGCATCAGAAGATGCTGGTGAACGAAAATCGCCTGAACCTGGCCGATGCCGCGGCGCGCAAATATCTTGCCGAACAAATGGACGCATATTTTTTTGGCGCCGGCGCCGATGTGGCGGCCGGCTATGTGAAGCCCGGCAGCAAGTGAGAGCGTGCGTTGACGTGCCGGCGCGAGTTCGGGTTGACTCACTATTCATCGTGATGCATTTCCCGGCGAATGGTCTCCCGTGTAATCCCCATGTCGGAACTCGATAAAACTACCCCCGTCCCCACGGAAATCAAGCTGCATCAGCTTTCCCGCCGACTCGAAATCACCTTCAATAACGGCACGCGGTTTGAGCTGCCGTACGAGTTTTTGCGGGTGTATTCACCGTCGGCCGAGGTACGCGGACACGGGCCCGGGCAGGAGGTCCTGCAGGTCGGCAAGAAGGACATCGCGATCAAGGGCATCGAACCGGTGGGCTCGTATGCGGTAACGCTGACGTTCTCCGACGGGCATGACACCGGTATTTATTCCTGGGATTATCTCTATGAGCTTGGCGCGAATTATGTCGCGCTATGGGGTCGTTATGTGAACCGGATGGAAGCGGCAGGCGCTTCGCGCGAACCTCTGGCCGGCGCGCCGGAACGCCCGAAAGCCAAGTGACGATGCGGCAGTGAATGCCCCGTATGGCATCGTTCGCGATGCGTATGCTTCTCCGGAACTGGCGTTTAAGGCGGTTCTGATTAACCCTTACGAACTGGGCCGCCAATCGTTTAACCTGGCCGCGCCCGCCGCACTTCTGAAAGCCGTCGGATTCGAAGTCGTCTGCGTCGACCTGGCCCTGCAAAAGCTCGATCCCGATACCCTGCACGGTGCGGGATTGGTCGCCGTCCATTTAGGCATGCACACCGCCACCCGCATCGCCGTCGCAGCGCTGCCCAGGATTCGAGCGCTGGCGCCCTCCGCCCATGTCTGCATGTACGGCCTGTACGCAGCGATGAACGAGCGGCTGCTGCGCGACTTGGGCGTACAAACGCTTCTGGGCGGCGAATTTGAACCTGGCCTCGTCGCCCTGGCCAATCGGCTGCGCGATGGCGACTGCAGCATGCAGCGCGGGCCGCTCGTCAATTTGTCACGCGTGGCCTTCATCACGCCCGATCGAACGGGACTGCCCGAGCTGGCGCGGTACGCTCATCTGGTACTGCCGGGTGGCGGCCGCAAGATCACGGGCTTTAGTGAAACGACACGCGGCTGCAAGCATGTGTGCCGCCACTGCCCGGTGGTCCCGGTGTACCAAGGAAAGTTCCGCGCGGTGGACAAGGATGTGGTGCTGGCGGACATCGCGCGGGCCGACTCACGCGCTCAAGGTGATGAAGGCCATGCACGTGCGCTTTCCGCAGTTGACGTTCGACGCCACCATCAAAATTCAGCACTTGCTCGACCACGCCGTGCTGTTGCCGATCCTGCGCGAGTGTGGCTGCTTGTTCGTCACCTCGGCCGTCGAATCGGTGGACGATAGGATCTTGGGCTATCTCGATAAACACCATACTCGCGCTGATTTCGAGCGCGTACTGATGTTGTGCCGTGTCAACGGCATTTCGCTCGCGCCCACCTTTGTCCCTTTCACGCCGTGGACGACGCTGGATGGCTATCTCGATCTGCTGCGTGAACTGGCGCGCTTGAATCTCCAGGAGGCGGTGCCCCCAGTGCAGCTTGCCATCCGACTGTTGGTGCCGCAGGGATCGTATCTGCTGCACTTGCCGGGATTCGCCGAGATTCTCGAACCATTCGACCCCAAGCTCCTGGGTTATCCGTGGCGCCATGCCGACGCTAGCGTGGACGCGCTGCAGCACGAGGTGCAGGCTGCCGCAATGCGAACCGCAAGCGCGTCGCGCGCGGAAGCATTCCGCGAGATTTGGCGGCTCGCGCACGCGGCCGCCGGCCGGGCAGCGCCGAGTCTCGACGGCGCGGATCCCGGCCGACCCGTCCCGCGCCTGTCCGAGCCGTGGTACTGCTGCGCCGAGCCCACCAATCAGCAACTGCAATCGTTCTGACATGCCACGCGTTTTGCTGCTGCTGCCTGCCGCCGGCTATCGCAACGAGGATTTTCTGTTGGCGGCGCAAAAGCTGGATGCGGAGGTGATAACCGCCGCCGATCATTGCCACCGGCTCGCGCCGCTCATGGGCATGAGTCCCATCTTTTCATTGCCGTTCGACCAACCGGAAATCGCGGCCGAGCAAGCGCTCGTTTCTTTGGGGCGAAGCGTGGACGCGGTGCTGGCGGTGGACGATCACGGCTTGGAACTCGCCGCTCTACTGCGTAAAAAACTCGGGCTTGCGGGCAATCCGTTGCAGGCGGTGCGCGTCACTCGCGACAAGCTTGCCTTCCGGCAATTGCAGCAGACGAACGGCTTCAATTGTCCGGATTTCTGGGCCGCCACCAGCGAAGCCGATGCGTTGGCCCTCGCCTCGTCATTGCAATATCCGGTCGTGGTGAAAGCCCGA
>VBCY01000356.1:0-330 GCA_005882995.1 Betaproteobacteria bacterium | reverse complement strand
TCAGGCGGTTGCCCGCGTGCACCGCATCCAGGCCTTCGCCGATCGCGACGCCGCAAAACTTGGGCTCATCGTCGAAGCCTTCATCCCTGGTCCCGAGTTTGCGCTCGAAGGTTTGCTGGAAAATGGTGCGTTACGTGTACTTGCGCTGTTCGACAAGCCGGACCGGCTCGACGGCCCGTATTTCGAGGAAACGATTTACGTTACACCCTCGCGCTTCGGTCTGGACGCGCAGATGGCAATCGCCGCCGACGTGCAACGTGCCTGCACTTTGGCCGGCCTGACCAGCGGACCGGTCCATGCGGAAATGCGCGTCAACGACCAAGGCATCTG
>VBCY01000355.1 GCA_005882995.1 Betaproteobacteria bacterium | reverse complement strand
GACGCTCGCCGCAGTGCTGTTCAAGATCGCCAACGACGTGCGCTGGCTGGCGAGCGGTCCGCGCTCGGGATTGGGGGAGATCACGATCCCGGAAAATGAGCCGGGAAGCTCGATCATGCCCGGCAAGGTCAACCCGACGCAGTGTGAAGCGCTGACGATGCTTGCGGCGCAGGTGATGGGCAACGACGTCGCGGTGAACATCGGCGGCGCATCGGGCAATTTCGAGCTCAACGTCTATCGGCCGCTCATCGTCCACAATGTGCTGCAGAGCGTCCGGCTGCTCGCCGATGGCATGACGAGCTTCGAAGAGCATTGCGCGCGCGGCATCGAGCCAAACCTGGCGCGGATCGACGAGCTGCTCGAACGCTCTCTCATGCTGGTCACGGCGCTCAATCCGCATATCGGCTACGACAAGGCGGCCGCCATCGCCAAAAAAGCGCATTGCGAGGGAACAACGCTCAAGGCAGCGGCGCTTGCGCTCGGCTACGTCACCGAGGACCAGTTCGACGCCTGGGTGAAGCCCGACAAGATGGTCGGGTCTAGCGTCTAACCGCGGCAGCGCGAGCCAGGACTAGCGCGTCGGCCTCGGCGCGTCGAGCACAGCGTCGCCGCTGACGGTCACCGTGACTTCGGTCGTGCCTGCCTCAAGCGCGACCGGCGGCGCGGCCGCAACGCTCGCCATCGGTTGTGCTCGCGTCGGGTACACCGGTCCGCCACCGCTCGCCTGGATGTTGACGTGGCCAACGCGCCAGGAAGCGAAGCCGAGGCCTTGCGTAGCTTGTTGCGCGCGAGCCTGCCAACTCTTGATCGCCTCCAGAGTAACGCTGTCCTCGGCTTCACGGCGCGTCTTATCGGAAAGCGAGAACATCATCCCTGACAGCAGCAGACCGTTCTCGTCCTGCAGCTTGGACATGAGCGTCGCCGCGGCGGTGAAGTCGGTAGCGTCGAGACTCATCGACTGCGCGACCCGCCAGCGCGTCGGCTTGCCTTTCTCTGTGATCTGCTGGGTCGCATAACCTGCGGTCGCCACCTTGACCCCGGTATAGGGCTTGGCATCGGCAATCGCCTTGGCCATTGTCGAATTGACCTGGCTTGCAGCCGCCGCCGGGCTCACATTTTCCGTTTCGGTGCGCAGCCACGCCTGAAGCCGATCGTTGGCCACAATTTTAGTGGCGGATGCATTGACGCCGACGCTCGGCGGCTGCGGTCCCATCGGCACTTGCGCCATTGCCGCCGACAGCGTCAGTGCGGCGACCAGCGGCATACATGTGGCGCAAAGATAGCGCGGCGCTAATGCACGGCGTCTCATTATCGATTCCTTGCCATGGTGGGGATCCTTCGCGGCAGCTCCTCGATGGCCGCGCGGTTCGACCATGAAAAGACCTTCTGCGCCGCTTCCTGCCACGGCACCCATTGGTACCTCAGATGCTCTCGCGGATTGAGCGTAACCGCCAGGGGCTCAGGCACTTCGAGCGCAAAAGCATGCTCGGTGTTATGCGTCGTACCGTCCGGGTAACGGTGCCGCCAGCGGGGATAGATCTCATAGACATTGGAGAGCTCCCAGTCGCTCAAGCCACCATGCGCACGCGCGTCGATCCCGGTCTCCTCTAGGAGTTCGCGCGCCGCCGTATCGCGCAGCGCTTCACCGATCTCCTGACTTCCTGTCACGGACTGCCAATAGCCCGGATAGTCGGCTCGCTCGAGCAGCAGCACGCGCAAGTCCGGCGTATGGACCAGAACTAGTGCGGAGACAGGAATCTTGTGCGACAACGCGAGCTGCGCCCGGGCTCAACCGACGAAAACCCAGAACGGCTTGTGGCGTTCCTGCCAGTATTCGGCGGCTTCACCGAGGATGTCAGACAGAGTCTCCCAGTCGGCGTGGTAAGTCTTGGCGTATGCCTTGACGTGGCGCACGAAAATGGCGATGCCGTGCGCGCCAAGCCAGTCGTCATCCTCGAGACAGTCGGCGAGAGCGTCCCAGTTGTTGCCGAAGTGCTCGGGGAGCTTGAGCGCTTTATCGAGCGCTGCCATCAATTCGTTTTTGCCACCAACGCCGTGCAGGTCGAGTGAACAAAACTTGAGCTTGGCCGCTCCGGCCGCGGCCTTCACGGCCTCGGGTGCGCCGGACCACTCGCGCACTCCGGCATCTGCCGCGACGGACAGATCTGGAATTTTCATAGCTTGATTCTGCGAAAGGACTCGTAATGATCGTCGGTATAGTAGCATTCAGCGAGCGAGCGCAGCGTTCCTCCGCAGATGATCCGGCGAGTGCCGCGAGTGCGCACACCCGGCGTTGTTACGGTGTACTCGTGGTAATAGCCGCGCGCATGAAGCGGCAGGCGCTGCTCCCGATTGCCGAACACCACTCCGTCACGCTGATACGGATAGGGGCCACCGGATGCGATCAGCTCAAGCGTGTGGCGCGCTTCCGGCGACAACGCGGCAGCTACTACTTCAGGAGAATCTGCGACTGATTGCCCTGGAGCCATCCCGGCCGCGAGCAGCATTGTCAGCATGGCCCAGGCAACGGCACGCCGCAGGACGTGCTTCATCTCAGTTGATCCGAGGAATGAATCCTGATATGCAGATCGCGCAGCTGCTGCTCGGTCACCGGCGACGGAGCGTGCACCAGGAGGTCCTGACCGCGCTGCGTCTTCGGGAACGCGATGACATCGCGGATCTGCTCCACGCCAGCCATCAGGGCGACGGTACGGTCGAGACCGAAAGCGATGCCTCCATGCGGGGGCGCTCCGTACTTGAGCGCGTTGAGCAAAAAACCGAACTTTCGCTGCTGATCTTCAGCGCTCATGTTAAGCGCGCCGAACACCTTGCTCTGAATCTCCTCTCGATGGATGCGCACCGAGCCGCCCCCGAGTTCCCAACCGTTGAGCACCACGTCGTAGGCCTTGGCAAGCGCCTGACCGGGATGTTCCTCGAAGAGATTCTCGTGACCATCCTTGGGCGCGGTGAACGGATGATGTCGCGCACCCCAGGTCTTGTTTTGCTCGTCGTACTCGAACATCGGGAAATCGATTACCCACAGTGGTTTCCAACCGGCTTGCGCGTAACCACGATCGTGGCCAATCTTGCTGCGTAATGCTCCGAGTGCATCGTCGACGATCTTGCTTCGGTCGGCGCAGAAAAAAATCAGGTCGCCGCTCCGGGCACCGCTGCGCACCAGGATCTGCGAGAGGACATCGGCGGAAAGGAACTTCACGATCGGCGATTGCAATCCCTGCTCGGTCGGCTGCGCCGCATCGTTGACCTTGATATAAGCGAGTCCCTTGGTGCCGAACACCGCCACGAAAGTGGTGTAATCGTCGATCTCCTTGCGCGTGAGCGTGGCGCCTCCGGGGACGCAAAGCGCTGCGACGCGGCCGTCCGGAAGTTCCGCCGCCGAGCGAAAGACCTTGAATTCGACGCTCTTCATGATATCGGTCAGCTCGGTCAGCTTGAGCGCCACGCGCAGGTCGGGCTTGTCCGAGCCGTAATCGCGCAT
>VBCY01000352.1 GCA_005882995.1 Betaproteobacteria bacterium | reverse complement strand
TCGTCTGCGAGCGCCCAATAGCTTGTCCGTGCGCTGTTCCCTGCAACGATGTTCCCATCGACGATGCTCAGTGAATCGACCGGCACGCCGAGCTTCGTCGCTGCAGCTTGCAGATAGATCGCGCGCGCTTCGGCGCAGGCGTAACGTAGCGCGGCGCCGGATTCCTCGATCGACCGGCTGCCGGAGGTGATCGCTTCGTCGGGGCTGTGCGCGGTGGAGGCTGCAACCATGCGGACGTTGACGAGGGAGACGTCGAGTTCTTCGGCAACGATCTGCGCGAGCGCGGTGATGATGCCCTGGCCGATTTCGACTTTGCCCGAGAACGCTTCGACGTATCCGTCGCGATGGAACTTGAGCCACTGCGAGAGCTTGCGATTGACGCGCAGGCTCCCCGGGAGCGGCGTGCCCGCCGCGACGCTACGCGCGGGATCGAACGCGAGATTCATCGATCGACGGCAGAGGCGCGCAGCACGGCGCGCACGATGCGGTTATGGCTGCCGCAACGGCAGAGATTGCCGTCCAACGCCGCTTTCACTTCTGCCTCGCTGGGGCGCGGCGTGCGCGAGAGCAGCGCGGCAGCGCTCATCAGCATGCCGGAAGTGCAATAGCCGCACTGGGCGGCTTGCTCGTCGATGAAAGCACGCTGCAGCGGATGCGGTGAATCGGGGCTGCCCAGACCTTCAACCGTCGTTACCGCCTTGCCGACGACCGACCACAGCGGTGTGGTGCACGACGCCACGGCGCGTCCATCGACAAGCACGAAACATGCGCCGCACTGCTCGTCGCCACAGCCGAAGCGCGTGCCTTTAAGCTTCAGCGTATTGCGCAATACGTCGAGAAGGGATGCATCGTCCTTCGCAGTCACCGGCTGCTCGCGACCGTTGACGAGCAGCGTGAAGCGTCTCGGATGGCTCTCCGTCACTGATCGACCTTGGCTCCGGATATCTTCACGATGCGCTCCCACTTGATGATGTCGTCGTTCAAATAGCGGCCGAACTCGTCCGGGTTCATGGTCATGGCGACGGCCCCCTGCTTCGCCCACTCATCGCGTACATCGGGCTTGCCGACGATCCTGGCGATTTCCGCGTTGAGTCGCGCGACGATCTCCGGCGGCGTGCCTTTGGGCGCCATGATGCCGAGCCAGATGACGGCTTCGTAGCCCGCTACGCCTGCCTCGGACATGGTCGGAACGTTGGGCAATACCGAAGAGCGCGTCTTGCCGGTTGTCGCCAGCGCCTTGACCTTGCCGGTCTTTGCGAAGTCGGCCATGGTCGTGACCGCATCGAACATCATGTCGACCTGACCGCCGAGCACGTCGGTGCGCGCCTGCGAGCTGCCCTTGTAGGGAACGTGAACGATGTCGACGCCGGCCATCGCCTTGAACAACTCTCCCGCCATGTGATACGGCGTCCCGGGTCCCGAGGAAGCGTAATTGAGCTTGCCGGGCTTGGACTTCGCGAGCGCGATCAACTCGCCCAAGCTCGAGACCGGAACCGACGGATGGACGACCAGCACGAGGTCGGAGTAGTTCACCGGGGCCACCGGAACGAAGTCGCGCATGAGCGCATAGGGCTTGTTGCGCATCAGCGATTCGTTGACGGTCTGCGTGTTCGACATCATCAGCAGCGTGTAGCCGTCAGGCGCGCTCTTGGCGACTGCATCGGTGCCGATCACCGAGCCGGCGCCGGGCTTGTCGTCGACGACGAAGGCCTGTCCGAGCGCGACTTCGAGCCGCTGGCCGAGAACGGGATAGTCCTGTGCGAAAGACGGAACGCACACCAGTACAATCAGCAACGACAAAGTCAGCCCTGCAAGCGCACGCGACATCGGTTTCTCCTGTAGGGAGCCTCTCTTGTCAGGAAGCTCCTTAGATCGGGCGACGAGAAGAACGTAATTTACTACGGCCCGCCTATGCTGGCGCCACTTCCTCGGAGGGGCAAATCATGACGACCACCATCGTGGCGATCTTCCTGATCGTGTATCTGGGCATGATCCTGGGAGAGCTGCCGTTTTTACAAATCGATCGCACTGGCGTCGCGCTGCTGGGAGCGATCGCCATGGTGAGCTTCGACGCGGTGAGCCTCCAGGAAGCTGCGGAATCGGTGCACCTGCCGACGATCATTCTGTTCTTTTCGTTCATGGTGCTCTCGGCGCAGATGCGCCTCGGCGGCTTCTACGATTGGGTGACGCGCGGCCTCGCGGACCTGCCGCTTTCGCCACCTCTGCTACTGGGCGCCATCATGCTCGTCGTCGCGGCGCTCTCCGCAGTGTTCAGCAACGACATCGTGTGTCTCGCCGTCGCTCCGGTGCTGATCCACACCTGCACCCGGCTTCGTCTCGATCCGATTCCTTATCTGCTCGCGCTGGCGTGCGCGGCCAACATCGGATCCGCCTGGACGCTTATCGGTAATCCGCAGAACATGCTCATCGGCCAGACGCTGCACTTGTCGTTCGCCGCATACTCGGCGGAAGCGGCAGTGCCGGTCGCGCTGGGACTCGCCGCGACGTGGGCGCTCATCGCCTGGCAGACGCGCGGACGATGGGCCCAAGGCGACGCACATGCGAACGCGGCCAACACGACGCCCGCTGGCACACCGGCGCCCGTTGCAGCGACGCCCGCGGCCGCCATGGTCAACGACGAGGCTGCGCTGGATCGCTGGCAGACCGCGAAGGGCCTCACCATCGCCGCGGTACTGCTGGTGGCGTTCGTGTACTCGCCGTTGCCGCGCGAGCACGTCGCGCTCACGGCGGCAGGTGTGCTGCTCATGAGCCGCAAGCTGCACACGACGCGCACGCTCGGGCTCGTCGACTGGGAGCTGCTCATCCTGTTCATCGGCCTGTTCGTGGTCAATCATGCGTTACAACGAACCGGAGTTGCGACGGCGCTGGTGAACGACTTCGCCGCGCTCGGCTTCGACTTGCGTCAACCGGGACCGTTGTTCGCGGGGACCTTCGTGCTATCGAACCTGGTGTCGAACGTGCCGGCAGTGATGCTGCTGCTGCCCTTTTCCGACCACGCGTTCGCGGGGCCGGTGCTTGCACTGGTGAGCACGCTCGCCGGCAATCTCCTGATCGTCGGCAGCATCGCCAACATCATCGTCGTCGATGCGGCGCGGCGCCGTGGCATACATATCGACTGGCGCCGTCACGCGCGAGTCGGGGTGCCCGTGACGCTGGTCACGCTGGCGATCACCGCAACGTATCTATGGATTCGCGTGCAGATCTATTGAGAACTACACAACTGAGTGATGTTTGACCCTCACCCGCGCTGTCGCGCACCCCCTCTCCCGGCCGGAGAGGGGTTAGGGATGAGGCCAGCTCATCCGAATTGCAACCGATGTCACGCAGTCAGGGAACGCTCAATAAGTCGTGGCTAAGTGCGAAAAAGAACTAACCGATGCCGAGGGGATAGCCTTGCGCGGTCGAGCGGAAATATTGGGCGCGAAAGTCTACAAATCGGTCGGCGCAAGCCGACTTTCGCCGTGCTCCAGCCTGTCGGCGAGAACGCGCAACGCAAGGATTTCCGCCTTTGCCATCGCCTCGTCCGCTGACGAACCGTATGCGAGAACACCTGGCAGCTGAGCTCTCTTCTGATTTGGTCGGGGACTTTGCTAGCGGATCTGCTTCGTCTCAGCGCATTGAATTCTCACTCATGGAACGGCGGCGCCGGATCCGCTGCGCTTGACCCGGGCAACCGACGATTCCCTCATCCGAGCCCCTCTCCCGCAGGGAGAGGGGATGCTTCCGTTTCTACCGGCGATAAGCCGCCGACTCTCACGCCGAGCAGCCGGATGCGTCGCTCCAGCGGAACGCGCTTCAAGCACTCGCCGGCGGCGCGCCGGATCTCCCGCGCGTCCTGTGTCGGCGTCTCGATGGTGCGATCGCGGGTCACCGTCTTGAAGTTGTCGTATCGAAGCTTGAGCCCGATCGTCCTGCCGGCATAACCCTTGCGCTGCAGATCTTCGGCGAGGTCGGCGCAAAGCTCGGTGAATATCTGGGAGAGCTCGTCCCGATCGTGAGAGGCGTGCAGATCGCGCTCGAAGGTGGTCTCGCGGCTCATGCTCACCGGCTCGCTTTCGGTGACGATCGGACGCTCGTCGCGACCATGCGCTGCGTCGTGCATCCATGTGCCGCGCGATTCTCCGAAGTGATCGATGAGCCATGCCAGCTCGGCTCGCGCCAGATCTCCGACGGTGTGAACGCCCAGCTCGTCGAGCCGCTTCGCAGTCTTCGGACCGACGCCGTTGATCTTGCGCGCAGGCAGTGGCCAGATGCGAGCCTGCAGGTCATCGGGCATGAGCAGTGTGAGTCCATCCGGCTTATCGAGCTCGGAGGCGATCTTGGCGAGCAACTTGTTGGGCGCGACACCGATGGAGCAAGAGAGGCCCGTGGCCGCACGCACGGCGTCCTTGATCGCCCGAGCCACGTCGCGCGCGCGCCACCACGGCTCGGTAACGTCGGTCTCGTCACCGGCGTCGTGCTCGGGCAATGTCACGCCGGTCAGATCGATGTAGATCTCGTCGATGCCGTTATCCTGAATCGACGGCGCAATCTCACCTACCGCCGCCTTGAATCGGCGTGAATATCGGCCGTAGGCTTCGAAGTCGGTCGGCAGCAGGATGGCATCGGGCGCAAGCCGCGCCGCCCGCATCAGCGCCATCGCCGAATGCACACCCAGCGCACGCGCTTCGTAGGTCGCGGTGGTCGCGACTCCGCGTCCGGAGTACTCGCGCAAACGTTTGAATTGTCGGATCGTGCGACCGCTCTCGGGATCGATCGTCTCCTCCGGCCGATTGCGGCTCCCTCCGCCGATCACCACCGGCAAGCCCGCAAGCTCCGGGTAGCGCAACAGTTCGACCGACGCATAGAACGCGTCCATGTCGAGATGAGCGATGAGGCGTTCCATGGCTACACGCCGGCCTTGGCGAGTATGACCACCGAAACGCCGTGCGCTTCGCGCTGCGCATCCGGATTCTGGTACGAGTGCGGCACGTTGCCGGGAAAAGCGAGCACGTCGCCGGCTGAGAGATCGTAGCGATCGCCGGCAACGAAAATCGTCACCTGGCCGCCCAGGCACGTGAAGAACTCGCGCGTGCCGGGAAGGTGCGGCGTTCCGCGCGTCGCGCCACCCGGCGCGAACTGCATCACGTTCAGCATCTCTTCGGGCACCGGTTCTGGTATCAGCGGCCGCACGGTGATCCCTCGCCCCTGGCTATGCGCCGCAACCTCGGGTGCCGACCATTTGCGAACCTTGGCGCGCGCTGGCGCGAGCAACTCGTCGATCGGCACATCGAGCGCGTTGGCGACTTTCACCAGAACCACCAGCGACGGATTGCCCTCGCCGGATTCCAGATTGGCGATGGTCGACCGCGGTACGCGCGCGGCTTTCGCGAGCGCGTTCTGTGTGAGCGCGCGCGCGTGACGCAGGCTCACCAAGTTGCGTGCGAGATGCGCCGGTACGTGCCTGGCTTCGTCCATCGATTCAACCTTTGGCCAATGTGTTGGACAACGCGCTTGGGACGGACATGGCCCGTGCCTATTATCACTCCATCGAAAGGAGAACCACCATGAACGGATACAGCATGAACGACCTTCGCCGATGGTCCGGCGTACGCGTCGCGATTACCGGCGGAACTTCCGGTCTGGGGCTTGCGCTGGTGCGCGAATTGCGAGCGCGCGGCGCGGAAGTCGCATTGATCGCCCGTCATCGCGAACAGGTTGAGCGCATGGCGAGCGAGACAGGCGCCCACGGCATCGTCGGCGATATGTCGAACAAGGAGGATATCCATCGCATCGCCATGCAGATTCTCGGACGCTTGGGTGGCCTGGACGTGCTGGTAAACAGTGCGTCGAGTCTCGGACCCGTGCCGCTCGCTTTGCTGGCCGATACCGAGTGCGAGGATTTCGAGCTCGCGCTCGCGACCAACGTGCTCGGTCCGTTTCGGCTGACGCGCTCATTGCTGGGCGCGCTCGCAGCGACGGCGCGTGAACGCGGATCGGCGGTCGTGCTGAACGTGTCAAGCGACGCTGCCGTCAACGCCTACGCTACGTGGGGCGCCTACGGCGCGAGCAAGGCGGCGCTCGCGCATCTCACCCGGATATGGAACGAGGAGATGATTGGAGAAGGAGTGCGTTTTCTGAATGTCGATCCGGGAGACATGGACACGTCCTTGCACGCGCTCGCCGTTCCTGATGCGGACCGCTCGACGCTGAAGCGGCCCGAAGAAGCGGCGCGCGAGATGGCCGACGTCATAGCCGGTGCACTGTTCGAGCGGCGCGCTGTGGAAAGCTCCGCGAGTGATATGAGATTGGGTCCCGGCCTTCGCCGGGACGACGAGAGCGGGCGTCGCCGGGACGACTGCCCTCGCGTCATCCCGGGCGAGCGCAGCGAGGTCCGGGATCCAATTTGCGATATGAGATTGGGTCCCGGCCTTCGCCGGGACGACGAGACCGTGCGATGATCGTCGCCGGCCAGGCGCTGCAGCGAGCGCCCGGAGCGAAGCTGCTGGTCGTCGATGACCGCGGTCGCATCGCACACGCACCTCGCTCTGCAATGGTTGACTCGCTGCGGCGCGGCGATCTTGTCATCGCCAACGATGCCGCGACCTTGCCGGCGAGCCTTCACGGCGTCCACGAGCCCACGCGCGCGCACATCGAAATTCGTCTCGCCGCACGGCGTTCGTTGGCCGTTGATGACGTCAAGGAGTTCCTGGCGATCGTCTTTGGCAACGGGGACTTCCGCACGCGCACCGAGGATCGCCCGCCGCCTCCGCGCCTCGCTTCGGGTGATCGCCTGGCTCTCGGCCCGCTGCGCGCTATAGTCCAATGCGTGCTCGGACATCCGCGTCTCATCACGCTGCGATTCGAGGGATCGCCGGCGGCGATCTGGCAGGGGCTGGCTCACCACGGACGTCCCATCCAGTACGCGCACATGGCAACGCTGCTCGAGCTATGGGACGTATGGACTCCGATCGCCGGCGCGCCGGTGGCATTCGAGCCTCCGTCCGCCAGCTTCGCGCTCGACTGGCGCACGCTCGCAGCGATGCGCAGGCGCGGCATCGTGTTTGCGACGCTCACTCACACCGCCGGAATTTCGTCGACCGGCGATTCCGAGCTCGACGCGCTCCTTCCTTTCGACGAGCCTTACTCGATTCCCGAAAGGACCTTACGTGCGGTCATGCGAACACGTGCCCAGCGAGGCCGCGTCGTCGCGGTCGGCACGACGGTCGTTCGCGCGCTCGAAGACTCAGCCGCTCACGACGGAAAATTGCGCGCCGGCGCAGGTGTAGCGACCTTGCGCATCGGCGAATCGACGCGGCTCAAGATCGTCGACGCGATCCTGACCGGGACGCACCCGCCGGGCACCTCGCATTACGCTTTGCTGCGTGCCTTTGTCGACGAACCGACGCTGTGTCGCGTAACTCGCGAACTGGACGCGCACGCTTATCGCACCCACGAATTCGGCGATTCGATGCTGGTCGAGCGCTCAGCGCGCCAGTTCCACGCGACCTGCGGAGCCGAGGCTCTCACTGCGGCGTGAATCGCTCGCTGCGTGCAGAGCGCGTGCGCCCGTTGACGGAAGCTCCTGCCTGGCGGTCGATGCACCGACCCCGAAAAGCTCCTCGAGTGCCTCGCGGTACTGCGCGCTCCCCTCGCGCATGCTGTTATTGTGGGTAGCGCCGTCGACCAGCAGCAGCTTCTTGGGCGCGCTCGCCGAGTCGTAGAGCGCCTGGCTGAAGCGCGAAGGCACGAAGCGATCCACGGCCCCGTGGACGATCAGCACCGGCATGCGCACGCGGCTGATCTTGTCGACCGAATCGAACTTCTGCGAGAGCAGGAGCTGCACCGGCAGCCATGGGTAGCTGAGCGTTCTGGCGATGTCCGCGAGCGTGGTGAACGACGATTCAACGATCAGGCCGCGGGCGGGAACAGCCGTTCCGGACTGTGCGGCCTGGGTGCTCAGATGAGCAGCGAGGTCTATCGCGACGGCCCCACCGAGAGAATGGCCATAAACGAAGCGCTTGGCGGGATCAGGCTGGAGCTGCGTAAGACGCTCCCATGCGACACGCGCGTCTTCATAGACCGTATCTTCGGATGGCAAGCCGCCCTCGCTCTTGCCGAACCCGCGATAGTCGATCGCCAGTACCGAAAACCCGAAGTCGCGCAGCTGCTCGATACGAAAGAGCTGGCCGGTCAGGTTCCAGCGCGAGCCGTGAAGATACAAAACGGCCGGCGCGTCCGCCGCGGCCGCCGGCCACCACCAGGCGTCGATGTGCTGCGGCTTGCCTCCATTCGGAACGGGAAGAGTCATCTCCTGGATGTCGGGAGGCATTCCGGTGTACCAGCTTGCATCTCCGGGGACGATGCGGAAGGTAAGCTCCCGCTCCTTCTCGGCAAGCGTTCCGCAGCCGGCAGCGGCCAAGGCGGCCGATACGCCCAGAATCGTGAGAAAACGCAGCCATCTGGCGCGCAGCCAAGCCATGAAGCGCAGGAACATGACGGTAGACTCCCGGGAGAACGATAAAACGCACGAGGCGCCTCGACGGTGGACATCGCCGAAGCGCCCGACAAAAGACAGCGTCGCGAGCTTCAGGTTCCAACCGGGCTTCACGGCACGCTTCTGCCCTCACCCGCCGCGCT
>VBCY01000354.1 GCA_005882995.1 Betaproteobacteria bacterium | reverse complement strand
CGCGAACGGTGCCAGACGAAGCGGCAAATTATACGCGCTGGCGGCTTTGACCGGCAAGCAGCGGCGCGAAGACAACGGTCTTCGAGTTGGTTGGATTATTCGTTTCCAATAGCCGACGCACAGAAGAAAACGGGCCGATCACTCGGCCCGCTTGGTCTCCGCAACGCCTGCCTGACGATTCGCGGGAACTCAAGGGCAGGGTTCAAATCGCGGCTCGCCCGGATGTTCTTGTTCGGGTTCTTGATGCCGCGAGCGTTCGCCCACCTGAGCGCCACGATCCCAGAAAGCGCTTGATACGCCCATCGGTGCGTTCCGATTCTGATGTAGGACTTTTGCGCGCTCGATGTAGGATCGTGACGGACGAGTGGTGGCCTGGGTTATTTCTTCTTCGGTTGCCAGAGCCCGAGCGTGGCGCCCGTCGGATCCACGATAATGCTGAGCGATCCCATGTCCATCACTTCCGTCACGTCCTTCATCACTTTGCCGCCAAGCGTCTTGGCCTTTTGCGTCGCTGCGGAAATATCGTCGACCAGAACATAAGCAAGCCACGATGAAGGGGCACCGGACACCGGATGTTTCATCATGCCGCCCCCTGTCCCGTCCCCTACGCTGATCATCGTGTAGTTGTCGCCGCCATCCATCGGCACATCCTCGAGCTTCCAGTCGAAGAGCTTGCTGTAGAACGCTTTTGCCTTGGCGACGTCGGTCGAGTTGAGCTCAACATGCACAAACGGATTTGCCATAAGATCCTCCAGGTCAAGGTTCGCAGGCTCGGCGAGCCGACGAGGAGAGTTAGACACATGTTTTCGGAAAAGTCTCGTCCACACTCGTTCCTTGCATCTCCTGACTTCTGTTAGTGCTGCACCGGGCCGGCGATGATTTTCGCCCCTACGTCCTTCAGCAGCCGCTGGAATTCCGGGGACGCAAGGATGATCGTTCCCGCCGCGGCGCGCAAGCGATCGACCGCCTCCGGAGTCAGCACGAACGACGTGGGCTGCTGATTCAGGTAGTCCAGTTCCGCCTTGTCCTTCAGCGCGGCGAACGAAACGTCGATGGCATAGATCTCAGCATTCGGGACGCGCAGCGCGGCCGCGACCGCGGGGTCCTTGTTGGCCGCCATCGCCGCCGAATTTCGGACCAATCGTGCCGACTGCCATTGCATCGCGGTGTCCTTCAGCAGTTCGACCGCCTCATAGGAAAACGCGTCGATCGGCGTGCCGGCCGATTTGAGGAGAATGTCCACGGTACCGGGTGGATTCTCAGACTCGTCCCAGTTGGTCGGCGGCGAGGACAGCGAATTCACGATGAAGACAATGATTCTCTTGGCGCTGTCGAGCGGCGTTGGCCTGCCGATCTCGTGCAACGCTTCCAGTACTTCCAACGAATCGAGCACCGCGCGCATGCCCACGTTGTCCGAGACGCCGCCATCCACCAGGTGGAGGAACGGCCGATGGGCTCCGTCGCCGAAGGCTTCCTCTGCCTTGAGCGAGCGTATCGCGCGCGCTGCGGGTCGCGGCGGGTTTTCCGATTCGGTAAAGAGCTTCACCAAGGCGGGCGTGACCCTGTGGCAGGTACCCCCATAGTTGTTGAGCGTAATGGGAGAAAGCACTACGGGCACCGCCGACGACGCTGCAGCCGCGCGCGACAGCCGAACCGCATTGAGATTGGAGCAGAGCACATCGAATATGCGTTGCGTGAAGACGAAACGCGAACCGGTCGAGATGTCGGTGGCCGACGCCAGGATCAGCGGCCCATCGCCGCGATCGAGATCCCCGAACGTTGCTCCGTTGAAGAGAATCTCGTCGTAGAGTTGCGCGGCCAATTCTGACCGACCCCACGCCGTCGACGACAAACTTCCCCAGTTGGCCGGACTCAAAGAACGCCCCACGATCTCGCCCTGCACATTGCGTTTCAGAAACCGCTGCTCATAGTCGTCGAACAGCTTGTCGCCATAAAGGCCGTAAGCCAATGCGGTGAAGCTACCGCCCGACACGCCGGTGATGACGTCGA
>VBCY01000353.1 GCA_005882995.1 Betaproteobacteria bacterium | reverse complement strand
CTCAAGCCAGGTTTTCAGCGCCTCGACGAGCGGCCTGGTCTCCGTCTGACGGATAGCGCGGCGTTCATCGGCACTGCGACCGCGGATCCGATTCTCGATCGCGTACAGCGCTGCAATCCGCTCCAGCGCCTCATGCGCGATCGGTGCCGGGCCGCCCTCGTCGATCTCGACAAATCCGCGACGCCAGTGCGTCCAGCAAAAGGCCAGCGTCGCTGGACCGCCGTCGCGCTGCGGATCGGCCAACTGCTTATAGACCGTGTATCCGTCGCAATGAACGATGCCGGTATAGCCCGCAAGCAATGCCGTGCAATGCTCGCCGCCGCGACCGGGCGCATAGGTATAGACAACGGCCGGGGGATCCAGCCCGCCCCAGGGTCGATCATCCCGCGAGATCGCCCAGAAGTAGCCGGTCTTGGTTCGGCCCCGCCCGGGATCGAGCACCGGCGCGCGGGTTTCATCGACCACGATTTTCGCCGAAGCGAGCACGATTTCTTTCATCCGTAGATAGACCGGCTTGATTTCGGCTGCGGCGGTGCCAACCCAACCAGCCAATGTCGAGCGATCGACCGGTAAGCCCTGCAGCCGCATGATCTGCGCCTGGCGGTAGAGTGGTTTGTGCCAGGCGTATTTGTCGACCACGACATCGGCGACAAGGTTTTCCGTGGGAATGCCGCCTGTGATCAGACGCTCCTGCGCTGGCGCCTGCACGATTGCGCCCTCACAGGCCCGGCAGCCGTATTTCGGCCGGTGTGTAACGATCACCTGATACTGCGCGGGGATCTTGTCGAGGCGTTCGGCGGTTTCCTCTCCGATCACATGCATCACGCCGTGGCAGCAGGGGCATGCGGTACTGTCGGGAGCAAGCGTAATATGCACGCGTGGAAGATGCGCCGGCAGCGATCCCCGATTGGTCTCCCGCTTCTTCTTCGGAGCTTCTTCTATTGGCGCCGTCTTGTCTTGTTCGGCATCCTCTGCAGCCACCGCCGTCTCGAGATCCTCGATCGCCAATTGCAGCTGCTCAGGGTCAAGACGTTCGGACTT
>VBCY01000351.1 GCA_005882995.1 Betaproteobacteria bacterium | reverse complement strand
TGGTCCAATCTTCGCGGCGCAAAAGTACGGTATTGCCGTCCCCGATGGCAGCCGCCTGCGTAAGCGCATCAACAAGGCGTTGCTCGAAATGTACGAAGATGGGCGGTACAGAGCGCTCTATAACAAGTGGTTCTCGCGGGCGTAGCAACACGTCCGTTTTCGGTTGCTGCTCCGGTTCACCAGATTCACAGAGGACATCACAGGTCGTTCGCCTGGCGGCGAACTGCACCGCGGCGTCGCGCCGAACACATGGTGCTATATCACGCTTGATGCGCACGGGTGGAGGGCGTACGCTGAATCGCCAACCAGCAGTCGATCCCGCGTAGAGAAGTTGCTGCGAGTTAGGTTGGCGCTTAATTCGTTCCGATGATAAGACACATTGCTATCGGAGGAAGATATGCTTCAAGATCACAATTTGTTGTACACAGCGTCCGGTAAATTTTTTTGGTACTCGACTTTGGTCGCGGTCGCTCTCATCCTGCTGCTGATCGCGAATGCTGCAGGAGCCGGGAATGGCCAGGTGGCCAAGGAGGGAGCCGCTGCCACGAGCGCCCTTAGGCTGCTTAAGACGGTTCCGATTCCCGGAACCGGCGCGAATACCACGAACGGCAAGTTGTACTCCTTTGATATCAGTTTCGTCGACCAGTCGACGCAGACCTACTATCTCGCGGACCGTTCGAATGTGGCGGTCGATGTCGTCGACGCGGCGACGGCTACGCTTATCGGACCCATCTCCGTGAGTCCGCCATTCGCGGGAGTGGTGCCGGCCCCCATCTGTATGGCCAGCGGCGGCTCCAATTGTAGCGGTCCCAATGGGGTCGTCGCGGCCTATCCCTGGCTCTTCGTGACCGACGGCGGAAGCCGCGTGGTCAATATCGACCTCAGGACCGGACAGATTGCGCCTGGCGGAGACATCGTTACGGCGGCCGGTGATCCCAACCGTGCGGATGAATTGGCATACGACCCGGATATCGGGCTGCTCTTGGTCATCAACAACGCTGACACGCCGCCCTTTGGAACCTTGATCAAAGTCGATAAGACGAACGGCCAGCTCCAGATTGCGCGGAGGATACCGCTTCCCTTTGCGACCGCGGGCGCGGAACAACCAGTGTGGAATCCCGATACCCAAAAGTTCTATCTCTCCATCCCGGAAATAAACGGAAACCTGACGAACCGCCACGGCGCGGTGGTGCGCATCGATCCGTTGTCCGCCACGGTCGACGCGATGTATCCGGTCGACTTTTGCGGGCCGGCTGGCCTCACGCTCGGCCCTGATCAGCAGCTGCTGATCGGTTGCAACACGGTCTTCGATACGGCGGGCAATGTGTGGAACCCCACCGGTAACGTGACCGCGGCGCCGAAGGACGTGATTCTCGACCTGAAGACGGGCAGCGCGACGGACGTCCCGGGTGTCGGGGCCGGGGACGAAGTTTGGTACAACTCAAGCGACGGCAACTACTATGCTACCGGCAGCGGTAGTCCACTTCGGCCCACGCTCAGTGCCACGGCCCAGGGGGCGAGCGCGCTCGGTGTGATCGACGCTGTAGACCGAAGCCTGCTGCAGCTGGTACCCACGTTCAACGTGCCAGCCGTCGGGACGGGGAACAACAGCACCGAGCATCCCGCGGGGACCGCTCACTCCGTGGCCGCCAATGCGGCGAACAACTATATTTTGGTGCCCTTGGCGGCAAACAACGTCTTTCCCGGTTGCTTGACCGGATGCATCACCGTGTTCTTCAGGCCGTAGGAGCCCAGCGCGGGTGGCTGCGCGCTGGCCGGGGACTCAGTGAGGAATTTGCCATCGCGGCCATGACAGGCCGCGACCGTGCTCGCTGCGGTCGCCCCTTAGCTGGTTGAGATGCTATGCCCGCATTGTGTCAGGTACGAACGCGTATTATCCAAGTACTCGGTCGATCTCGATCACAGCGCTTCACGGCAATAGAAACTGAGTTCCCACCGAGTCTCTGCTTCGAGCAGCCAACGAAGTTCGAGCTCTTGATCAACCTTAAGACCGCCAAGGCGCTCGGCCTCACGATTCCGCAATCACTGCGGCAGCGCGCGGACGAGGTGATTCAGTAATCGGCGGTGCTCGCGGTCCGCATGGCCGCTTTGCGCGAGGGCATCGTACAAAATTCTCGTTGCTGCGGATCAAGTGCTTCGAATTCCGAACAAAGCGCGGCATTCGATGAAGGTGTACGTCTGCCAACTTTGTCGCGACCGGGAATACGATGTCCGATCGTAACGGCCGAGTTCGACCCGGAGCGGCTATTGGCGAGAAGAGGAGCAGATATTCGCCACGGACTGACGGCAGTCTATGTTCGCAACCCAACGGGGCGTATGCTGGTCCCAGCTGCGACTATCGACGCGCAACCGGAGGCCCGGCCGTCAGCTTGCCGCGTCGGCGAAGGATCTCAATCCGGGAAGTGCCTATGCCTAAAATTCAAGCCGGCAACATCACGATGAATTACGACCAGCAGGGCAGCGGCGAGCCTCTGGTGCTCATTCCCTACCTGACGGCTGATTACGCCTGTTACGCGTTCCAAGTCGCCGACTACTCGAAGCAATTCACCTGCATCTCGGTCGATCTGCGCGGGACCGGAGAGTCGGATAAGCCAGCGGGCGTCTACTCGACGGAAATGTTCGCCGACGATGTCGCCGCGCTCA
>VBCY01000350.1 GCA_005882995.1 Betaproteobacteria bacterium | reverse complement strand
GGCGAACGTGTCGCGACGTTGCGCCGGGAAATGATGCAAGCCATGGAAACCGGTGTCGGCATCTACCGCAAGGCCGACACGATGAAAACGACCTGCGACAAGCTAGACGAGTTGCGCGAGCGCTACCGGCGGGGCATCAAGCTCGATGACGCGAGCCGCGTCTTCAACACCGAATGGATGTCGGCGATCGAGCTGGGCTTTACGCTCGACGTGGCGCAAGCCATCGCGCATTCGGCGATGAACCGGCGCGAGTCGCGCGGCGCTCATCAAAGGCTCGATGAGTACCGCGAACGCGACGACTCTCAGTTTCTCAGTCACTCGCTCGCTCGCTACACCGGCGACGGCGCGCCTCGCGTGGAATATCAGCCGGTAGTGATCACCAAGTCGCAGCCGCGCAAACGCGTGTACGGCGGCGCGGGCAAGCAGGCGGTGCTGACGTGAAGTTCTGCAGGGGGCGAGCGTGGCTGAGACACTGAGAACGATCGAGATCGAGTGCCTGCGCTTCAATCCGGAGTCCGATACGGCGCCCAGCTACCAGACCTACAGCGTGCCATTCACCGACGACATGTCGGTGTTGCAGGGCCTTCAATACATCAAGGACGAGCTCGACGGGAGTCTCAGCTTCCGCTGGTCATGCCGGATGGCGATCTGCGGAAGCTGCGGCAGCATGATCAATGGTGTGCCACAGCTCTCCTGCCACACTTTCCTTCGCGACTATCATCCCGGGAAATTACGCATCGAGCCGCTCAATCACTTTCCAATTCTTCGCGACCTGGCGATCGATCAGACCGACTTCGTGCGCAACAAGCTGCCGGCCGTCAAGCCGTACATCATTCCCAAGGAAAGCCAAGCGCTCGCGCAAGGAGAATTCCTGCAGACGCCGCGAGAGATGCACAAGTACTATCACTACTCGGAATGCATCAACTGTCTGCTCTGCTACGCGGCGTGTCCTCAGTACGGGCTCGATTCGAAGTTCACCGGGCCCGCGGCGATCGCACTCATGCAGCGCTACAACGCCGATTCACGTGACGCCGGACGCGCTCAACGGATGGATCTCGCAAATTCAGACCACGGAGTGTGGGGCTGCACGCTGGTCGGTTATTGTTCCGAAGTCTGCCCCAAGGGAGTGGATCCGGCGCATGCGGTCAATCAGAACAAGGTCGCGAGCACGCTCGACTACTTCCTGCGATTCTTGAGGCCGAACGGAGACAAGCGATGAGCTCAGTCAAGACTTATGTGCGGCCCATGGCAGGATGGTGGCGCAGGAACCCATTCTTCGTCCGCTATATGATCCGCGAAGCAAGTGCGCCGCTGTTCTATCTTTACGCCCTGTGGCTGGTCGCCGGCATTGTTGCGCTCTCGCTTGGCCCATCGATTTATGCGGCGTGGTGGACCGTGGCCCAGTATCCGTTGATGATTGTGCTCAACCTCGTGATATTGGTATTCGCGGTCTATCACACGTGGACCTGGTTCAGCGTGCTGCCCAAAACAACGCCTGACATCGACGTGGCGCCGGGAACGCTGATCGGCGCTGGAATCGTGGCGGCGATCGTCGCCTGTCTTGCCTTGTTTGCCTTCGCGTGGGGAGTCACGCGATGAAGCGCTCCAATGCGCCGGTCTTCTGGGCGCTGTTTGGTGCGGGTGGCATGCTCGCCGCGTTGATTGCGCCGATGCTGGTGTTCATCACCGGAGTGGCGGTACCGACCGGTCGGCTGCTTCCGGCGGATGCGATGAGCTATGAACGCATGCTGACGCTGGCTCGCAATGGATTCGGCAAGCTTGCCCTGCTGCTCGTCGTTTTACTGTTCATGTTCCATGGCGGACTGCGCATGTATCACAGTCTGCACCACCTCGGCTTTCACACCGGCAGCGGCGCCAAGGCGGTGATTTTTGGCATTGCCGTGCTGGCGACAATCGCTGCCGCCGTCGCGTTGCTCGCCGTCGGCTAGCTGGCGGCTAACTCGCGGCCGGAGGCTCGGCGCCGTCGAGAATGGCTCGAGCACGCGCTTGCGCGTCGGCGTCGTCCGCCGATACAGGTAGCTCGCGAGCGGCCCGTCTACGAAGCACGATCCACCACAGCGCTCCGCCGCCCACGAGCAGTCCGAACGGCGCTCCCCATAACAGCCATGTCGTGCCTTTGAGCGGAGGATTGTAGAGGACGAAGTCGCCGTAGCGCGCGACCAGGTACGCCTTGATCTCCGTGTCAGTCTTGCCCTGTACTGCGAGGGAGCGCACCTCGCGGCGCAGGTCCTCGGCGAGATCGGCATTGGAGTCGGCCAAGGTCTGATTTTGACAGACCAGACACCGCAGCTCTGTCTCCAGCTTCTTCAGACGCGCGTCGAGCGCCGCATCAGAGGCGCGAGCATCCATCTTGGTTGCGCCCGCCGCGAAAGCGACCGGGATCAACAGCAAGAAAAGCGCACGGCCGATCCGATCTTCTGCTGCAGCGAGGTTAGCGACAGAGGTCCGATCTGCTTATAGCGGATGACGCCTTCCTTATCGACAACGAAGGTCTCGGGAACGCCATAGACGCCGTAATCGATGCCGACGCGGCCGTCGCGATCGACGATCGACGCGGTGTACGGATTGCCGTTCTGGGTGAGCCAGGTGCGACCGGCGTTCGGATCGTCCTTGTAGTCGAGACCGTAGATCAGCACTGCCTTGGATGCCGCGAGCTGCATGAGCAGCGGATGCTCTTCGCGGCAGGAAACGCACCACGATGCCCAGACGTTGAGCAGCCACACCTTACCTTTGAGATCGGAATTGGATAGCGTCCGTGAAGGCTGATGCAGCTCTGTGAGCGCGAATGCCGGCGCGGGCTTGCCGATGAGCGGCGATGGGACCTCGCGCGGGTCGCGACCCAGCCCTACCCACAAGAACGCGAGCAGGATCACGAAGATCGCGAGCGGAATTGACCAGCGGATGGCCTTCATGATGAGCTTGCCTCAACCATCAATCGGCTGCTACCGCCGCGGAAGCGGGCGCGCTCAGCGCCACGGCCTTGCGCTTGACCGCGAGACGGTAGCGCCGGTCCGACACTGCGATAAAGCCTCCCAGGGCCATTAAAAAGGCGCCTGTCCAGATCCAGTCGATGAAGGGCTTGAGATAGATCCGCACAGCCCACGCGCCAGCGATGTTGTCGGGATTCTCGCCGACGGGTTCTCCCAGTGATACGTAGCGGTCGCCAAGGAAGCCCAGGTCGATTGCGGCGATGGTCATCGGCTGACCCGACGCGTTGTAGATGCGCTTTTCGGGTTTTAACGTCTCGATGAGACGTTCATCCTTGCGCACTTCGACGGTTCCGCTGAGCGCACGGTAATTGGGCCCGGGGCCCGGCTTGACGCCGAGGAACTTGAATTCGTAGCCGCCGACGGAAGCGCTCTCTCCCACGTCGAGGCGCACGTCACGCTCGATCTCGTAGCCTTTCACCAGAGTCACGCCAACGATGAAAATGCCGACGCCCAGGTGCGCGAGCAGCATGCCGTAGTAAGAAGGCGAATTCGCGCGCAGCGCCGCGGCCAGGCTCGCGTGATGCGAGTTCCTCACCCGCCCGATCAAGCTCACTGCCGTCGCTGCAAACAGCCAGCTCGCGAGGAACAGACCGAAAGCGACCAATGGCGACCATCGCCCCAAAACGAAAGGCAGCACGAGCGCGCTCGCTGCCCCCACGGCAAACGCCCACTTTAGCCGCATCCACAATTCGGGCACCGACGAACTGCTCCAGCGAGCGATCGGACCGATACCCATGAGGAACACCGCCGGGGCCATCAGCGGATAGAACACGGCGTCGAAATACGGGGGGCCGACAGAGATCTTGCCGAGATCGAGCGCGTCCAGAAACAGGGGATAGAGCGTCCCGAGAAGCACGCTCGCCATCGCCACCCGACGTTGGTGGCTCGCCAGGCGAAGAGCGCAAGCGATCCGCCGATGACAATCGCCAGGAATGCGAGGATGAATACGCCGCGTGCCGGGTCGGTGGCAAAAGCATGCACCGACGTGAGCACGCCCGAGCGCACGAGGAAGGTTCCGATCAGCGAGAGCGAGAAGGCGACGATCGCAAGCAGCACTGTCCAGCTCTTGAATGCGCCGCGTTTTTCGGTGACGGCGAGCGAATGTATCAGTGCAGTGCCGACAAGCCACGGCATGAAGGAAGCGTTTTCCACCGGGTCCCAGAACCACCACCCGCCCCAGCCCAGGGTGTAATACGCCCAGCCACTGCCGAGCGCGATGCCGATGGTGAGGAAGCTCCACGCCACCGTCGTCCACGGCCGCGACCAGCGCGCCCATGTCGCATCGAGTCGCCCTCCGAGCAGCGCCGCGATGGCGAACGAAAAGGCTACCGAAAAGCCGACGTACCCCATGTAGAGCAGGGGCGGATGAAACACCATGCCCGGATCCTGCAACAGAGGATTCAAGTCCCGGCCTTCGGCGGCGGGAGGGATCACACGTTCGAATGGATTCGAGGTAAACAGCAGGAACATGAGAAAGCCGGCGCTGATGAGACCCATCACCGATATCACCCGCGCCAGCATGGCCGGCGGAAGGTTGCGCGAGAACATCGTCACGGCGAAGCTCCAGCCGCCGAGCATCAGCGTCCACAGCAACAACGAGCCTTCGTGCGAGCCCCACGTGGCGGCGAACCGATAGTGAAGCGGAAGCTCGGAGTTGGAATTCGACGCGACGTTCTGGACCGAAAAATCGTTGCTGACGAAGGACCACGCAAGAGCCGCGAACGCGAGCGCCACCAGCAACGCTTGCGCTCGTGCCGCCGGGCGCGATACAGCCATCAAGCGCGGCGCGTCGATCGCCGCACCGACAAGCGGCAGCGTGCCCTGAATCAACGCGACCAGCAGCGCCAGAATGAGCGCGAAGTGTCCGAGCTCAGGGATCAGGTCTTCATGGTCATTCCCTTGTGCGCCGCTTCGACGGCAGCTTTTGCTTCCGGAGGCATGTAATTCTCGTCATGCTTGGCAAGCACTTCAGTGGCGTGAAACACGCCGTCGGGTCCTAGTATTCCCTGCGCGACAACGCCTTTGCCTTCTTTGAATAGATCGGGCAGCAGTCCGCTGTAGCTCACCGGGATCGTCTGCGCTGTGTCGGTAACGCGAAACTTGACGGTCAGGGAGTTCGGTTCGCGCCTCAAGCTGCCCGCCTCGACCAAGCCACCGATGCGGAATGCTCGCCCTTGAGGCGCTTCTTTCGCTGCCACCTGTGTCGGCGTGAAGAA
>VBCY01000349.1 GCA_005882995.1 Betaproteobacteria bacterium | reverse complement strand
TCGGCTTGCGAATAAGCCAAGCTATTCGCTGCGCCGAGCGCCTTGCATTCATCACCGTTTGGCCAGCAACGCATACGTGAGAGCAAGCCCGACAGGCTCCCAGGCTACAGCACTATCTGGACTGCGGCGCGATGCCTCGCTTGTTGCGCCACGTCCAGAGCAGCAGTAACGCCACCACGGCATGCAGCGCAACGCCCGGCCACAGCAGCACGCCACCCAGGTGCCCGACCTTGAATAGATAAACGAGGAACAGCGCAATCAGCACGTTGTAGACCAGCATCGCCCGGAACGCTGGTGAACCGCTTTCGGCCTGTTCTCGGCTCGGCCAGCACGCCAATCCCAATGCGAAGATCGCGATGCCGGGGAGCCGGCCCATCGGAATTTCCTCGACGGGCGCGTTCGCACCCACCAGCAAGGCGACGACGATACGAGGATCCATCATGAGCGCGAGACCGGTGCCAATTTCCACAACCGCGGCGAATGTGAGGATCTTCCTCTGAAAAGTGTGGCTCGTTTCGCTCATCCGTACCGTCCAAGCGGTTTCTGCACCATGGAGGTCGTTCGCGGTACAACGTGGGATCCCGGCGGCGCCGCACAACGCGGCGCCAACCGGCCAAAACTGCTGCCTTGCAGACTCTAGTCCTTCGACCTGACGGCCGCCGCTGCGGCCCTCTGCTGTTCCGGCGACAACATCAGCGGCGGCCCGAGGTTCACAGTGAACTTGTCGATCTTGCCGTTGAATGCGAATGGCACCTGGTAGTCTTTTTCATTCACCCCCGTGCGGGTGTCGAGACCAACGTCGAAGGTCTCATCCGCCACTTGCAGGAACGCAATCGAGTTGGCCTGCTTGCCTGTCGCGACGACCTTGCCGTCAACCTTCAGCTCACCGCTGCCGCCCTTGGCAATGCCGGGACCGTCATAGGTGTAGTCGAACACGATGGTGTGCTTGCCCGGCGTGAGCGCATCGGGCCCTTCCCAATGGTACTGAGCAAGGATGAGCATGTTGTAATGGAACACCGGCTTGCCCTTGAGAATGTACATCCCCCATCCGCCCCACCGCCCGCCCATGGTGGCGATCATCCCGTCGCCGCCGCCCTGGGGCACGTCGACCTCGGCGGTCATCGTGTACGACCTCGCCAGGATGTTCGGTGCGTTGCTGGAATTGATGCCGGGGTTCACCCCTGTGTAGGTGAACACCGTCTTGCCTGCCGTCGCACTTGGCCGCGGCGCCAACGCCCGCGCAAACGTATCGTTGTTCAGCGGGAGCACGTTGTACTTCTTCGCCTCCTGCTCGAACAACGCCTGCATTTCCTTCAGCTTGCCTGGCATCTTCGCCGCGAGGTCGTTGGCCTGCGAGTAATCCTCGGTCAGGTTGTACAGCTCCCACTTGTAATCCTTGGGGGCGGGCAGCGGAGCGTTCAATATCCAGGGGCCGTGGGGTGGCGTCGTGTTGGCGTACCAGCCCTCGTGATAGATGCCGCGGTTGGCGATCATCTCGAAGTACTGGGTCTTGCGCGTCGAGGCCACATTGGCGTTCGCCTTGTCGAAGGTGTAAACCATGCTCACACCTTCCATCGGCTTCTGCTTGATGCCGTCGACCATCTGCGGCGCCTTGATGCCCGAGGCTTCGAGGATTGTGGGCACGATGTCGATGATGTGGTGGAACTGGTTGCGCACACCGCCGGCGTCCTTGATGCGCGCCGGCCACGAGATCGCCATGCCCTGCCGCGTGCCGCCGAAGTGCGACGCGATCTGCTTGGTCCACTTGAACGGCGTGTCGAACGCCCACGCCCACGCGACCGCCATGTGCGGGTACGTCGCCGCCGAGCCCCAGGCGTCGTAGAACTTGAGTTGCTCGGCGACCGGAAACTCCAGGATGCCGTTGTACGAAGTGTACTGGTTGGGCGTGCCAAGCAGCGTGCCTTCGGGACTGGTGCCGTTGTCACCGACGATGTAGACGATGAGCGTGTTGTCGAGCTTCCCCATGTCCTCGACCTGCTGAATGACGCGGCCGATCTCATGGTCGGTGTATGCGGCGTAGCCGGCGAACACCTCGGCTTGCCTAGCGAAGAGCTTCTTCTCGTCGGCCGACAGCGTTTCCCACCTCGGCAGGTCCTTATCCGGCCAGTCGGTTAGCTTCGCATTTCCAGGAATCACCCCCAACCGCTTCTGGTTGGCGAAGATCTGCTCGCGCATGACGTTCCAGCCCGTGTCGAACTTGCCTTTGAACTTGTCGCTCCACTCCTTGGTCGGCTGGTGCGGCGAGTGGGTTCCGCCGGGAACGTAATAGACGAAGAACGGCTTGTCCGGCGCCGCCGCGTTGAGCTCCTTCATGTAGCTGATCGCCTCGTCCGCCATGTCGGTGGTGAGGTTGTAGCCGGGCTTGCCGATCCACGGAAAGATCTGCTTGTTGTTCTGGAAGAGATAGGGCGTCCACTGGTCGGTCTCGCCTCCCATGAAGCCGTAGAAGTAATCGAAGCCCATCCCGGACGGCCATTGATCGAAGGGGCCGGCGACGGTGTACTGGTAGGCCGGCGTGTTGTGGTTCTTGCCGAACCACGACGTGGCATAGCCGTTGTCCTTGAGGACTCTGCCGACGGTGGCGTTGTCTTCACCGATGATCGAGTCATAGCCCGGAAAACCCGTGGACAGCTCGGTGATCACGCCGAAGCCCCCCGTGTGGTGGTTGCGGCCCGTGATCAGCGCCGCCCGCGTGGGCGAGCACAGCGCGGTGGAGTGGAACTGTGTGTAGCGCAACCCGGCCCTGGCGATGCGGTCAAGCGCCGGCGTCGGGATGACACCGCCGAAGGTGCCGCTGACGCCGTAGCCCTGGTCGTCGGTCATGATCAGCAGGATGTTGGGCGCACCTTTGGGCGGGACGATGGTCGGCGGCCACCAGGGCCTCGAGTCCGCGGCGTTTTCCTTGATCACTCCGCCGAATTTAGGCTCTGGCGCCGGGAGTTGATTCCCTTGGATCGTGGTTGTCGCGCCGGGTGTACCCATCACGCCCGTGACCGTTTGCGCTGCCGCCGGCGCGACGGCCAGCATGGTTGCTAGTAGGAATGCTGCAACTGCCGCGACGACGCCCATCTCTCTCGGTTCCCATTTCATGCTTGGTGCTCCTTTGCTTGTATGCAAGTCATCAACGCGCGCGCCAGGCGCGGCGTGCAAGCTTGTCCTCGGCGCCGATCCAGGCCTGCGCGAACACGTCGCCGGTGACGTATCCCAATCGCAAGACTCACGGGATCATGCCGCATTCGAACATCTTGTTGACGATGGGAGCAGCGACCTTGTCGATGAAGGCGACGCGCGCCTGCGGATCGTTGCGCAGAAAATTCACGGCCTTTTGCTCCTCGGGCGATTTGGGCTGACCCTTCTTTTGCCACAGCTGTTCGCAGCTCGAACTCTGGTATTTCTGGATTACCTTGTTCGCCACCCTGTCCAGGATCATGCCCTGTGCAGCCACGGCGCCAGCGACGATCAACGCTGAAACGAACATCAATACACCGACTGATTTGCTCATATTGCACTCCTCACCATGTTGAGCAGGTCAGATATCTCGGGAAGCAGGTAGGCGCGTAGTGGACATCCCATAAATTACTCATCGCGCCGGTAGTGTCCGAAGATTCGTTTTCACGAAGCTGCAGACGCCTGCGATCAATTGTCGCACAACTTATCGCACAAGGACGTGCGCGTTCTCCTCCCCGAATTGGGGGTACGACTCTGTAACGAATCTGTAATAAAGAACGCTGCCGCATCGGGCAATTTCCGCACCCGCGCCGCCTACGCTACGAACCACCGTAACGCAGTTGGAGGTTTTGCCGATGGACGATCGTCATCATGCCTGTACCGCTTAGCCTCAAGGAAGGATTGCGGCTTCCGGTGATCGCCGCGCCGATGTTCCTGGTATCCGGAACGAAACTGGTGATCGAAAGTTGCAAGCAGGGCCTCATCGGCACGCTGCCGGCGCTCAATGCGCGCCCATCCAGCCAGTTCGAGGATTGGCTCTATGACATCGAGGGTGCGCTGGCCGGTCAGCAGGCAGCGAAATTCGGGGTCATGCTGGTCATGCACAAGTCGAACAAGCGGCTTGAGCAAGACCTCGACATCGCGATTCGCCACAGAGTGCCGCTGATCATTACCGCCGTCGGCTGTCGCGCCGACGTGGTCGATGCTGTGCATGCCTATGGCGGCGTCGTGTTTCACGACGCCATCAACATGAAGCACGCGATGAAGGCGGCGGACGCTAGGGTGGACGGCATCATCCCGATTTGCGGCGGTGGCGGTGGCAATGCAGGGGTCATCAATCCCTTCACCTTCGTCAGCCAGCTGCGCGCGCAGTTCGACGGCACCATCGTCCTCGCCGGCGCCCTCGGCCATGGCCGCCATATCCGCGCCGCCGAGGTGCTGGGCGCCGACATGGTCTACATGGGCACGCGCTTCATCGCCACCGAGGAAGCCGACGCCAACCCGCATTTCAAGCAGATGATCCTCGACGCCGAATCGACCGACATCATTTACACCAACAAGGTCACGGGGATGGGCGCCAGTTTTCTGAAAGAGAGCCTGGCGCGGTCCGGCTTGGACTGGGGCGAGGGTGCGCCGACGCCAGTCGTTGATGTCGAACACGAGGAAAAAATGGCTTGGCGCGACATCTGGTCCGCAGGACACGGCGTTGGGCTCATCAAGGATGTGCCGACGGTGGCGGAGCTGGCTCGGCGCCTGAAAGCCGAGTACGCCGCAGCGCTCGGTTCTTGAGCGGCCTGCAGATCATTCGACGACCATTTTGGCTTTGGGCGATCCAGCCAAAGCGCCGAACCGCCCCCCGCCTGGGGAGGCCATGGAAGCGTGGAAGGCCGATAACCTAGCCACAACGATTCACCACGCGCCACAAGGCGGCGTCCACATTCATACGTTCATGACCGACTACACCGAGATCCGCTACGAAACTCGCGCCGCCGGCGCATGGGTCACGCTCGAACGACCGCGCGAGTTAAACGCACTCACCGGCTCGATGCTGGACGAGATGGCGCACGCAATCGACGCGGCCGAGGCCGACCGCAATGTATCGGCGCTCGTCATCACCGGCAGTGGCGAGAAGGCGTTCTGCGTGGGCGCCGATCTCACGCAGGTGCTGGCATCGCCATCGGCGGGCGAGCCGGACTTCCTGGACCGCGCCTCGCGCACGATCGGCCGGCTGCGCGGCTGTCCGAAGCCGACGATCGCGGCTGTCAACGGCCTGGCCCTTGCGGGTGGCCTCGAATTGATTCTCGCGTGCGACCTGGTCATCGCTGCAGACCGCGCAAGGCTCGGCGACGCGCACGTGAATTTCGGCGTCTTCCCGGGCGGTGGCGGCGCGGCGCTGCTGCCGAAGCGGATCGGCGCCAATCGCGCGAAATATCTGCTGTTCAGCGGCGAGTCAGTGAGCGCCGCGGAAATGATGGCGATGGGCCTGGTGAACCAGGTCGTTCCTGCCACCGAACTCGTCGGTGCGGTCGACGCCTTGGTCGCAAAGCTCGCGCAGAAGAGCCCGCTCGTGCTGCGGCGGATGAAGGAAGTGGCCGACGCAGCGCTCGACCAGCCGCGCGAGGCGGCGCTGCGCCACGAGCTCGCGACATTGCGCGAGCACATGCGCTCGCACGACTTCCGCGAAGGGCTCGCTGCGTTCAGCGACAAGCGCAAGCCGCAGTTCGAAGGGCGATGAAAGCGGTGATCAATAACGCAAGGGAGGATTGAATCGTGACGACCGTTTTCGTCGCCGGCGTGGGCATGACCCGCTTCGGCCGCCACCTCGACCGCTCGGTGAAGGATCTCGTCCGCGAGGCCGTCGACGCCGCGCTCGCCGATGCCGGCTGCGACGCGGCCGCGCTCGAGGCGGCCTACTTCGCCAACACCACGCAAGGCTATTTCGAGGGGCAGCATTTCATCCGCGGTCAGATCGCGTTGCGGGCGATGGGTATCGGAGGCATCCCGGTGGTCAATCTCGAGAACGCCTGCGCCTCGGGATCGACCGCGCTCAACCTCGCGACGACGTTTCTTCGCGCCGGCGAGGGCGATGTCGCGCTCGCCATCGGCGTCGACAAGATGTACTCGCCGGACAAGGCGAGGATGTTCGCGGCCTTCGACAGCGGATGGGACATCACCACCGCCGATGCGAACAAGGAGACGTTGTTGCGTCTGGGTAAAGGCTGCCCGGTCCCGCCGGGGACGACCTCCGAGAAGCCGTATTCGGTGTTCATGGACATCTATGCCGCGTTCTGCCGGATGCACATGAAGAAGTTCGGCACGACGCAGCGGCAGATCGCGGCCGTGGCGGCGAAGAATCACGCTCACTCGGTGCACAACCCGCTCTCGCAATACCGCGAGCCGTACACGGTCGAGCAAGTCCTCGCTGCGCCGCCGATCACGTACCCGCTGACATTGCCGATGTGCTCGCCGGTCAGCGACGGAGCTGCGGCAGCAATCGTGTGCACCGAGGCTGGATTGCAGCGACTCATGATCGATCGCTCGCGGGCGGTGCGCGTGCTCGCCTCCGTCGTGCAGACGGGAAGCGACCGTCCGGGTGACGACTTCGAGCATCACCTTACCGTGCTCGCGGCACGCAAGGCGTACGGGAAAGCGGGAATCGGCCCGGGAGATATATCGGTTGCCGAGGTCCACGACGCGACCGCCATGGGCGAGATCATCCAGACCGAGAATCTTGGGTTCTGTTCGTTCGGGGAGGGCGGCGTGCTGGCCGAGCGCGGCGATACGACGATCGGCGGACGCATTCCCGTCAATCCGTCGGGCGGTCTCGAATCCAAGGGCCACCCGGTCGGCGCCACCGGTCTCGCGCAGATCCACGAGCTCGTCACCCAACTGCGCGGCGAGGCGAATGGGCGTCAGGTCGAGCGCGCGCGCTTCGCGATCGCCGAGAACGGCGGCGGCCTGTATGGCGTCGAGGAAGCGGTAGCATGCGTGACGATTCTAGGCCGGTAGGAAAGGAGCAAGGCATGTTCGGTGTGAGCGACGAGCAGCGGCTTGCGGTCGAGAGCTTCCGCCGGTTTGCGGAGAAGCGGTTGCGCCCGCTCGGCGATCGGTACGAAAAAGCAGGCGCCCCGCCGTCACGCGAGGAGACGATCGCGCTCTTCCGCGAAATCGGGGAGTTCGGCCTTCTCGGCGCACTCGTGCGGGACGAAGACGGAGGAAGCGGCATCGGCATGATCGGCCTTGCACTGTTCTCGGAGGAGATCGCCCGCCACTGGGCCGGCTTCGCTTTCACCGTGGCCATCCAGGCCGCGGGCGCGGGCCTGCTCTCGGAGCTGGGCACTCCGGAGCAAAAGCGCCGATTGCTCGGACCGACGCTTCGTGGCGAGAGCGTTCCCTGCATGTGCATTTCCGAGCCTGGCGTCGGCTCGAATGTCGCTGAAGCCAAGGCTCGTGCCGACGAGGACGGGGACGACTTCGTCGTTTCGGGACAGAAGCTGTGGATCAGCAACGGCGACATCTCGGATTTCGCGATCGTCGTTGCCCGGACCGGCAATGAGGGACTCTCGTACGTGATCGTCGAGCGCGATGCGCACGGTTACCAGACGCGACCGATCAGGAAGATGGCTCTGCACTCGACGTTCACCTCCGAGGTCTTCTTCGATGGCGCACGGGTGCCGAAAACGAATCTGCTGGGTGAGCGCGGCAAGGGGCTGCGCCAGACCGTACGCTTGTTCGAACGCCCGCGCACTCTGCTGTGCATGTGCGCAGTC
>VBCY01000053.1:516-5132 GCA_005882995.1 Betaproteobacteria bacterium | reverse complement strand
ATATTTCATATATAAAAATACCTGACCGGGCACGTTACGACGGCGCCCTTCCCGTGAGCCTGGAGAAGAGCGTCGACCGATATCAGGAGCACGACCCTGTATGGCCGGCTGTGGCGAGTGGCAGACGGGCAAGAGCGGCTCATCAACAGAAATCAGACTCAGATCAGCAAGTTCACAAGGAGGAATCATGCGTGCAAGCCACATGGCGGTCTTAGTGACCGGCCTGTTTATCGGATTGGCTGCTGTCCAGCCCACGGGGGCGCGCGTCGTTCAATTGGTTGTTGAACAGCGCACCTCATTTGTCGGAGGGACGGACTGGGGCAAGGCCGGTCCTTACGAGATGCTGCGAGGCACCGCGTATATGGAAGCTGATCCAAACAACTCGCACGACGCAGTAATCGTCGATCTGGAGAACGCGCCGCGTAATGCCAAGGGTCTGGTGGAGTTCAGCACGCAGTTCATGATTCTGAAGCCGGTAGACATGCAGCGAAGCAATCACAAGATCTTCTACGCCGTCAACAATCGCGGAAATAACCTGGAAGGGCTGTTGACCGCGACGACAGCGAGCCAGGTCTCAGGAACGGACGCCGGCTATGCAATGACCGAAGGCTACGTAGTGGTGGACGCCGGCTGGGAAGGTGACGTAGTGCCGACACCCAGCAAGTTGGTGGCCAGTCTGCCACGGGCGCGCAACCCAAACGCGACTCCGATCACCGGCCCGATGCGCTACGAGTATTCAGACCGCGCGGCGGGAAGCTTCACGACGAACCTTGAGGGGAACGCGGCCTTCCTTTCCTATGAGGCTGCCGACACCAACACCTCACATGCGACTTTCACGGTTGCCGACTCCGAATACGGGCCGAAGACGCTTATCCCGCCAAGCCACTGGGCGTTCGGAAGCTGTCCGACGGGACAGGCCAGTCTGGTACCCACCAACATCGACCTGTGCTACTTCGACGGTTTCGCCAACACCAAGATTTACGAGCTCATCTATCAGGCAAAGAACCCGATTGTCATGGGACTGGGTTTCGCCACCACGCGCGACATCGCTTCGTTCCTGCGCAACGAGAGCCGCGACGATGCGGGCAATCCCAATCCCGTCGGTGACCATATCCGGCGCGCCTACGCGGCCGGTGGTTCCCAGACCGGCGGTTACCTGCGCGACTATATCTATCTGGGCTTCAACGAGGATGAAATGGGGCGCAAGGTATTCGACGGAATCATTCCGTGGATAGCGGGCACGGATCGTGTGTTCATCAACGTGCGCTTCGCTGATCCCAATACCTACTCGGAACAGGATCGGCAACACAACTATCTGCAGAGCAGCTATCCGCCCTTCACGTATGCAGTCACCACCGATCCGCTATCCGGCATCCACGATGGCATCATGCATCGCCCGCGGACGGACCCATTGGTCATGTGGTCGGCGGTTTAGGCAACCCGGTCTTTATTCCCGACAATGTGCGTCTCTATTTCCTCGGCAACACGGCGCACGCTTTCATTTCAGGGAGCTTCCTCTTTCCGACACCGGGCACGGCGCCGTTGTGTTCCAATCCAACGCCAGGGAGTGGACTCAATTGGGAAACACTGAGGGCGACACTGCGCAATCTGGACCGCTGGGCGGTTGGGAACGAGCAAGACAACGGTCAAGGGAACGGCCAGGGGAATAGCCAAGGCACCGAGCCGCCGAAAAGCAACTATCCCAGTCTGCTCGACGGCACCTTGGCTACGCTCAGTGGGGCTGCAGCGGCATTCCCCGCGATTCCCAACATGAGCTTTCCGACGGTATACGACACCTACGAGCTCCTGAACTTTGGCCCGTTGTTCGGCTCACATGGGGGCATCTTGACCAACCAGCCGCCGTTGAACGGCCCCAGCTATGCTATCCGGCTGCCGAATACCGACAGTGATGGCATTGATCTCGCCGGCGTACATCAGATCGAGTCACGCGTTCCCTTGGGAACGAGCACAGGCTGGAATCTTCGCTCGCCGGCACACCGCGGGCCGAACATGTTGTGCGTCCTTACCGGCTCGTATTTCCCGTTTGCAACTACGAGAGCAGAACGGTTGCAGAGCGGCGACCCGCGCCCCTCGCTGCAAGAGAGATACGGCAGTCATCAGGGCTTCGTGAACGCGGTGGAAAAGGCCGCGCAAGAACTGGTCAAGGAGCGGTTCCTGCTCGAGGTGGACGCGGACTCCGACATCAGCGCCGCACAAGCGAGTACGGTCTTGAACTAACGCACAATCGGCGAGGATGGACGGCGTTAGCCATTCGCGTCCTTCCTCGCCCCGCAGGTATACAGCGCTTATCGTGCTTCCACTTCATCGACGTAGCCCATCAACAGCGACAGTCGCGCCGCTGTTTCCCGCAACATCTCTTTGACCGCCGCTATCGACGGCGTGACCTTCTTGTCGATCCGTTCGATGTACGGAATGTTGAGCACTGCGATCGCCTGTCCCGAGGCACCGAGGATCGGAAACGCGATATTGGTGACGCCGCGGATCTGGCGGCTCTGCAGTTGTGCGTAACCGTTCATCGCGACCTCTCGAATGGTCGTCAACAACTGACGCCGCGTGAGTTCCAATTCACCTTCGACCTCCTGGTGCGCAGCCAGCATCGATCGGCGTCCCGCTTCATCATGGAACGCGAGCAGCACGTATCCCGACGCGGTGTCGGTCAAGCCCACTTGCGCGCCCACTTTGAGACCGAACGCCCAGCGTTCGGGACTGTCGATTTCCCCGACCACCAGTACACGCCCTGCGTAAAAAACGGCCAGATGGCATGATTGCAGCGATTGCTGCGCCAGTTCGCGCATCAACGGCGCTGCCGCCGCAGTCAACGACTTGATCGGCTTGTGGCGATGCGCCAGCTCGAAGAGTTTCAACGTCAGCGAATAGCGATCGTCTTGCTGGCCGATATAGCCCCGCCGACAAAGCGCGTTGACCATTCGGAAAAGTTCGCTCGACGTACGGTCAAGCAAACGCGCAATCTCGTTTAGCGTGAGCCCTTCTGTTTCTCGCGCCAAGAGCTCGATCACGTCGAGCCCTTTGTCCAGCGCCGGAGCGGCATAGCGCGCACTCGTCTGGCGAGCGCGCACGGGCGTCCGACTTTTCCGGGTTTTCATCGGCAGCGACGGGGAAGCGAGCGCAATCATACCGTTTCCTCAATCATGCGGATGAAGTGCGGTGCTTGGGCGCCGGTACGGTAGACAAGAGAAAGGGAAACAGAAAGTTTCCCCTTCCCATGGACTTCGAGAACGCTCCCTCGCTTAGGCATTATCCGTCAATCGTCACTACCCTCGACGTGACGGCGATAAAACAGCAACGAGTTCTTGAACATCACTTTGTCGCGAACCACTTGGCCGAAGGGTGCAAGGTATTGCTCGGCCAGAGCTATTTCTCCGGAAAAACTGCCGCCGAGATCACTCACCGGCCAGTTGCTGCCCCATATCAAACGATCTTCTCCGAATGCCGTCATCAACACGTCGAAATGCGGCTTGTAGGCGGCGAGGTCGGTCGGCGCAGTCCACCGATGATTGCCGTCGCCAATCACATACATGTCATAGAAGGAAGAGAACTTGATGTAGAGATTGGGACATAGATCGGCCAGGCGCCGGATCGCGAGTTCCCATTCCGGCGTCGGTGTCAGGCCATGCGCGCCGGCCAAGTGGTCGATGATGATCCGCAGGTTAGGAACCGCCGTGCACAGCGCTTCGACCCGATCCTTAGGATTGGTTGTACCTCGGCTGACGATGTCGAGCGTCATCCCTCGTGTGGCGAGGTCACGCAGATCCCGTAGCTGCGCGGCGTCGAGCGTGATGGCGGGCGGGCTCCACAAGAAGCCGCGGATACCGACAAAACGGTGATCGCGCGAGAATCGTTCCAGGTTCGATCCAAAATCGGCCGACCCGATTTCAAGCTGGCCGACAAAGAACGGAAAGAAAGAATCATGGCCGAGCAGGTTGAGAACCCATTGGTTGTCTTCGACCAAAGGACTCGCTTCGACGACGCCCGACGCCAAGATTCCGTTCGCCGTCGCCATGGCCTTGTATTCGGGCGGCAGCACGTCGCGGTAGAGAAGGGGGTCGCTTCCCGGCGGAGGTGGCGGCCAGGGCACGCCGCCTGGACGCGACGGCTGGAAGAAGTGAATGTGCGTGTCGATGATCGGGTGAGAATGTCCCGCGGCTTGCAGAGCTTGCAGCGCAGCGTCCGCTGCCTGGACCGCGCCGACGCCCGCACCGGAAGCGATTGGGGCGCCCTGAAGCACGAGGCACGCGATCGCGCCAATAGATTGCAGCACCAGGTGTGTTCCTCTCCTGCTCATTATGGTCTCCTCCAAGAGTTTGTCGCTGGTTCGGCGTCGCGAAACAGGTTCCGACGCAGGAGTAGTTTTATATATGAAACATCTTTTTGTCAACAAAATGGCTCGAACACGGGCTCGTGGGTTCGCTTCGTCGGCATGAACCCACGTTGTGTTGCGGGCGTGATCGATTTCCGCCTTCACGCCGCAGCGGGCGTGCCAAGTGGCAGAGTCAGATGAAAAGTCGCGCCCGGGCCTGAGTTCGGCGTTACCCACAAGCGTCCGCCATGGGCTTCGACGATCGAGCGACTGATCG
>VBCY01000053.1:0-331 GCA_005882995.1 Betaproteobacteria bacterium | reverse complement strand
GATCTGCTGGCGGCCGGATCAGCGACACGGCTTTGCTCCGGAACTCGCTCTGTACCATCGCTATGACGTCGGATACGACCTGGTTGACGTCGACGTCGATCCGCTGTCTTGACCCGCGCTCTAAGAAGGTGCGTATTCGCGCGATGACTTCGGCCGCGCGGTTCGCATCGCGGACGATGCGCTCGAGCGCGCTTTTCGCTTCGTGCAGATTGGGAGGCTTCGCGGATAGCCAGCGCAGGCAGGCATTGCCATTGGTGACGATGGCGGCGAGTGGTTGATTGACTTCGTGCGCGATGGAAGCGGCGAGCTCCCCCACCGTGGTTGTGCGCAT
>VBCY01000348.1 GCA_005882995.1 Betaproteobacteria bacterium | reverse complement strand
GGGGCACCACCGAGATCGATTGTTCGATGGCCCAATTCGTGAAGGCGACCGCTGCGGCGATCAATACGGGCACCGTGACGAAGCCCAGCGCGTACACGATCGTCCGCCGCCCCAAGGAGCGACTCTCCCCCGCGCCCCAGATTACGTTGATTTCGCGCTCCACCTGCGCGACCAGCAGCACCGCCGTGACGATCACGAAGCCGGCGCCGATGCCCTGCAAGTCGGCGGTGCGTGCGGTGAATTCGGCGAGGTAGTGGCGCACCGTGCTGCTGCTCTCAGGCAGCAGGAACTTGAGCATGACCGGCTCCAGCGCGTCAAGCCAACTCTGGAACAGAGGAAAGCGGGCAACGTAGGCAAAGGCGACCGTAAACAGGGGGACGAGCCCGAGCAACGTGGTGAATGCCAGACTCGCCGCGATGCGGCCGATGTCGGCGTTGTCGACTCGCCGAACGACCGCGGCCACGAATGAGATGAACGCGCGGATCGAGCTCAGCATCCCGCCGCTCGAGCGCGTCACGCCGCGCACGCGCAGTGGAACATCCTGGGCCATGCGCTCAAGTCCACGCCCAGGCGATGCGTTGGGGACATCCCCGCTCATGGTCAGTTCGACGAGACAGTCAATGCGACAGGGGATTATCCCACCGCGGGATGATCGCGCTCAACGCGAGGCGCCATGTAAGCTCAAAGGCGACTTGCGCGACCAACAGACGCGTGCCGGCGTTGAATCGCGTTATGCTGCATGCACCATTAAGGACAGGGACGATCAACATGGCGTCAACTCAAACAGCCGTGCTGGGCGGTGGATGTTTCTGGTGTCTGGAAGCCGTGTTCAACCGACTCAAGGGCGTGCAGTCGGTCGAATCAGGCTACGCCGGCGGCAGTATGCCGAATCCCAGCTACGAAGCGGTCTGCAGCGGTGATACCGGTCATGCCGAAGTCGTGCGCATCGTGTTCGATCCGGACGTGCTTTCCTTTGCAGACCTGCTGCGAGTCTTTTTTGCGATTCACGATCCAACCACGCGAGACCGGCAGGGGAGCGATGTCGGCACGCAATACCGGTCGGTGATTTTTGCCCAGACGCCCGAGCAACGCTTCGATGCGCAAACAGTCATCGCGGAACTGACTCAGGCCGGCCTGTGGCGCGATCCCATTGTCACCGAGATCGGTGACGCCGCCACTTTCTATCCGGCGGAGAACTATCACCATGAATATTTCGAGCGAAATGGGCGCCAGCCATACTGCCAGTTCGTAGTCGCGCCGAAGGTTGCCAAGTTCCGCAAACAGTTCGCCGACCGCCTCAAGGAGTAAGCAAACCCTTAATAAGGCTGGTGCAGCCGCGAGTCTAGACACGTCGGCGGGTCAGTACCCCGCCGCCCGCGAGCGCCGCGCCCACCGACCAGAACATCGGCGCCAAACCCAGCGTCGAACCCACGGCGCCGAAGAGTAAGGGCACGGCAAATGTCGACGCATTGACGATGGTCATGCGCACGCCGGCGGCTTCGCCCATACGTCCCGCCGGCGCCATGCTGTGCAACAGCGACATCACCATCGGTTGCGCGCTGCCCAGTGCCAATCCCAGCGTGAAGGAGAGCATCATCAGCGAGCCGACCCGGTCAACGAACGGGAAAATGGTATAGGCAAGTCCCGCAACGAACAGTGCTGCGGTGAGCACTTCGAATTCCGAGAAGCGGCGGGCGATGCGCGGCATGAGCAGCCGGACCGCGAAGGTCGCGGCGGCAAAAGAGGCCAGGATCACCCCGATTCGCGACGCTGACAACCCGATCCTTGCGCCGTAGATCGGGATAAAAAATGTATGCAAGTCCCACGCCATCGAGAGCAGCCCGTTGACGACGAAGACGCGCCGCATGCGGCGGTTCGACAGCAGCGCGACGACGCCCCCTCCTGCAGGGTGCGCGCGCTGAGGATGATGCGCCGGAAGCGCGGGCGCGCCTCGAGCCAATGCGATGACCGGCACCAGGGGCAGCAGCGAGAGCACACCGAACGTTGCGCCGAAGCTCGCATGATCGATGAGAAAACCTGCCAGAAGCGGCCCGCAGAAGCCGGAAATCGAGTACCCCAACGCCAGCAGGCTGAAATTCTTGGCCCGCTCCGAAGGCTCTCCGAAGTCGCCGGTCGCGTTCTGCGTAGCGACCTGGAAGAGCATGAAGGAGGCTCCGATGAGGGAAGTGGTGAAATACAGTGATACGAGCCCGGGCCAGAGCCAGGGCAGAGCCGCGCCCAGCGCGATGCCGCACGATCCGACCAGCATCGGCCGCCTTACCCCTATCCGGTCGGAAAGGCGACCCGCGGCGACCGCAAGCAGCATAGGCAGGAACGCGTAGAGCCCCGTCAGGATCCCGACCACCAGCGGCGTCGCTCCCTGGGAGAGCGCATACAGCGACACGGTGACGCGGCTTCCTGCCATCACCATGTGGTTCAGGATGCCGAGCGAGATGAGCGCTACGAATGCGTGGCGGCGGCCTTTCGCCAATCGGCTCACGGAGCGAGCCGTTCGATGCGCCAGTGTGCACCGTCGAGGCGATAGCAAATCCGGTCGTGCAGACGCGACCTTCGTCCCTGCCAAAACTCCAGAGTCTGGGGAACGACCCGGTAGCCTCCCCAATGAGAAGGCCGCGGCAACTCGGATCCTGTGCTCAGTCGTTCACGCGCCGCGGAGAACTCTCGCTCGAGCCAAGCCCGATCGCTGATCACGCGGCTTTGCGGCGATGCCCACGCCCCGATTCGCGATTCCACAGGCCGCGTTGCGAAGTAGGCATCCGAATCGCCGGGCGCCACCTGGGCGACCTTGCCCTCGACGCGGACCTGTCGCTCGAGCTCGACCCAGTGAAACAGCAGCGCCGCTTCCGGTCGGACCGCCAGCTCGCTTCCTTTTCGGCTTTGGTAGTTGGTGAAAAAAACGAAGCCTTCGGCGTCAGCTCGCTTGAGAAGAACAATGCGCGCGGAGGGCCGGCCGCCCGCGTCGGCCGTTGCCAGCGTCATGGCGGTCGGCTCGGGCAGTTCCGCGCTGATCGCCTCGGCGAGCCATCGCTCGAACTGCCGCATCGGATCGGGATCGACTTCAGCTTCGCTGAGTGCGGCGTGCAGATATTCGCGGCGAAGGTTGGCGATGTCCAAAGCAACGATTCGGTAGGTCGAGCATGGCTATTATCGCCGGTCGTGCCGCTACCGCACGAACCGAACGCGGTCAGTAGACGCGGCGCAATTTATAGCCTTGCGCTTTAAGCTGCGCCAGCATCCCTTTGGCACCGTGCAGGTGCAGGGCGCCGACGGCTACGAAAATGCCTCCCGCGCGTAGCGGCAGGAACAATCGGTACATCATCAGCGCACTGCGATCGTCGACGATGCGCCGCGTGAGCAAGACTTGGTGGCGCTCCAGTGCCGGATCGCCATCGGCCGAGGCGAGGTTGATGCGCGCGATCGTCGCAAGGTCGCGATCGAGCCACGCGCGGATGGTGCTTTCGAGTCGCGCCTCGAGCAGCGGCCGGTGTTCGATGGCATGCCGCAGCAGCGCGATTTGCGAATCGATGGGAATACTGTCCAGCGCCACGATCTGCTCGTCCGGCAATTCCAGTCCGACCATGCCCATCCGCCGGAGCATCGCCGTGGCGAACAGCTCGTCGTCCAGGGTCGTCGCAGCCGATGCAACGCGCGGCGAGGCAATGCGTAGCAGCGCTGCCCACGGCTTGGTACGGGCCAAAATATCCTCGGCCGGAGCCTGGTCCCCCAGGATCTCGCGCAGTCGCGCGTAATCGTTCGCACCCAGCAATGGTTCCAGTCTCTGGCCATCCTCGAACTGTGTCGCCTCGAAAAAACGCGCTTCGTCGGCATCAGAGAGATGAATCTCCATGGCGAAGCTGCGACAGGAGGCAAATGCGCCAACCACCGTGGCAGGCAGTCTCGTCACACGCGGATCCGCAGAATGCAGCGTCCCGAAGATGTAAGAGGGCGGCACGCCAGGGCGCTCGAGCCGCCACAGCAAGCCATGGTCGAAGGGATCGGCGCAGGCCACTGTCGCGGCCAGCACGCCCGCAAGAAGGAAGCCCGGTGCCAGGGCCCGGCGCCGTGACGATCGACTTCGCGATGCCGTCACATCGCGGCCCATGGGCGGCGTCAGCGGACCGTGAGCGACAGTTGTGTTCGCAGCGGCGGCTTGCGCCAAGCGCCGCCGACCGTAGTATGAGCTCGGGTCACCCGGCTCCAGCGATTCTCGCCGACGCAACACCAGGCCAGCCTCCCCTATGAAAAGTGCGCTGATTTGCTCACCACGCGTTCGGGATTGCGGTATATTTGGCTCCGATGGAGCGAGAGGGCTGATGACAGGAGATTGGCCTAGCTTCATATTCATCGCTCGTAGCGAAGCGATCAACCCAGGAAGGAGAATTATGGCTACCGCCAAGAAAGCTGCAAAGAAGTCCTCGAAGAAGGCCGCTAAGAAACCCGCTAAGAAGCCTGCTGCAAAGAAATCAGCCAAGAAGGCCGCGCCCAAAAAGGCCGCGCCTAAAAAGGCGAAGAAGTCCGGTGCGAAGCGCAAACCCAATGCCGCGTTCATGAAGGCAATGACTCCGTCGTCCACGCTTGCTTCGGTGGTTGGCAGCATGCCGATACCGCGCACCGAAGTCACTAAGAAAATCTGGGACTACATCAAGAAGAACAAGCTGCAGGACTCGATCAACAAGCGCCTGATCAACGCCGACGACAAACTGCGGCAAGTTTTCGGCGGCAAGCGCCAGGTGTCGATGTTCGAGATGACCAAGCTCGTCTCAAATCACCTGAAGTAATCGTTTCGTGGTCTAGCGCTGGAGTTTACGGCGCACGACAGTACAGACGGCCGGCCAGCATATTGCTTCGCCGGCCGTTTCTATTGGCCCACGCCGAGCTCGCAGCGTGCGCATCTTCGCGCCGCTCGGCGCGACAGGCATTTCGCGCAAGCGTTGGTCAGGCTGCGCGCTGCTCCTGCAGCGCACGAATGCGCGCTTCGATCGGCGGATGCGTTGCAAACAGCGAAGCGATGGCACCCTTGTCCGTGATTCCAAAACCGGTCAGCGATTTGGGAAGCTCGCCGGGCGCGAGCCCGCCCAGACGCGCCAGCGCATGGATCATGGGTTGGGGCGTTCCGAGGTAGTGCGCACTGCCGGCATCGGCGCGAAACTCGCGTCGTCGCGAAAACCAGGCGACGATGATGCTTGCAAGCACACCCAACAAGATCTGGCACACGATCATGGTTATGAAATACCCGGGCCCGGTACCGCGTTCGGTGCGGAACACCATGCGGTCGACGAAAAAAGCCGCAACGCGCGACAGAAACACCACAAAGGTATTCACTACGCCCTGTATCAAAGTGAGCGTCACCATGTCGCCATTGGAGACGTGTGCAATTTCGTGGCCCAGAACCGCTTCGATCTCTTCCCGCGACATCGATCCGAGCAGCCCCGTCGATACGGCAACCAGCGCAGAGTTGCGGAATGCGCCGGTAGCGAACGCATTCGCTTCACCTTCGTAGAGCGCAACCTCCGGCATGCCGATCCCTGCCTTGTCCGCGAGTTTCTTTACCGTGGCGACCAGCCACGATTCGGATTCGTTGCGCGGACTATCGATCACCTGCGCGCCCGTCGACCACTTGGCAATCGACTTGGACATCAGGAGGGAAATGATGGCGCCGGTGAAGCCCACCAACGCGGAGAAGACGAGTAGTCCCGAGGGGTTCAGTCCGTTGGCCGCCAGCATGCGGTTCAGTCCCAGCACGCTGCTCATGATCGACAGCACCACCATCACGGCGATGTTGGTTGCAAGAAACAGGATGATCCGTTTCATGGCTGGCTCCGGAAGCTCAAGTCTAAAGGCCGACTTCGAGCGAAGGTCAGGAATGGGTGGACATTTCCTTGCCCCAGGAGTCGCGAAGGGTGACGGCCCTGTTAAAAACGGGTCGTCCCGGGCGCGAATCGCGCAGGTCGGCGACAAAGTACCCGTGGCGCTCGAACTGGAAGCGCGATTCTGCTTCGACGCTGGAAAGTGCCGGCTCAACCAACGCCTCGATCACGCGCTTGCCGTGCGGGTTGATATCGTCGAGGAAATTGCGCTCGGCTGAGTCCTCGAGCTCCGTCTCCTCATCCACCGTGCCGGCGATAAGCGCTGTTGTCGTGACATTCGCCGTACCTGCACTCTGCTTCGACCCCCCCGGATAGGGAACCTTGAACAATCGGTCATAGAGGCGAACTTCGGCGACCTGCGTCTGTCTCGCTGACAGCCAGTGGATGTTGCCGCGGACCTTGCGCGCCTCGGCGCCGGGCGTGCCGCTGCGCGTTTCCGGATCATAAGTGCAATGCACGGCGATCACATTCCCGGCCGCATCCTTGTCGACGGACGTACAGCGAACGATATAGGCATAACGCAATCGCACCTCGGCTCCCGGGGCGAGCCTGAAGTAGCCCTTCGGCGGCCGCTCCTGAAAATCGTCCCGCTCAATCCACAATTCGCGTGATAAGGCCAGCGTGCGCGTTCCCAGTTCGGCTTGCTGCGGATGGTTGGGCGCAAAGCACGCTTCGGTAGCGTCCTCCGGATAGTTGTCGATCACGAGCTTCAATGGATCAAGCACGGCGATCCGCCGTTGCGCGCGTTCGTTGAGGTCGTTGCGCAGACAATCCTCCAGCGATCCCGGATCGATCCATTGGTCAGCCTTGGACACGCCAATGCGCTCGGCGAAAGCGCGAATCGCTTCCGGGGTGTATCCGCGCCGTCGCAAGCCGGCCAGCGTAGGCATTCGCGGATCGTCCCAGCCATCGACGTGACCACCTTGCACGAGCTCGAGCAGCTTGCGCTTGCTCATGACCGTGTAGGTGAGGTTCAACCGGGCGAACTCGTATTGTTGCGGCAGCGGCCGCTGCAAAAGGCCGGCGTCGGCGAGCCGTTCGATGATCCAATCGTAGAGCGGCCGATGGTCCTGGAACTCAAGAGTGCACAGCGAATGAGTGATCCGCTCCAGGGCGTCCGAAATGCAGTGCGTGTAATCGTAGAGAGGATAGACGCACCATTTGCCACCGGTACGGTGGTGCGCGGTGTGGCGGATCCGGTAAATCGCGGGATCGCGCATGTTGATGTTGGGACTCTTGAGATCGATCTTCAGCCGCAACACATGCGCGCCATCGGGGAATTCGCCCTCCTTCATCCGCTTGAACAGGTCAAGGTTCTGCTCGACGCTGCGCTCGCGATAGCTGCTCGAACGCCCCGGCTCGGTCAATGTGCCGCGCAAGTGTCTCATTTCCTCCGGAGTCGAACTGTCGACGTAAGCGAGATCCGCCTTGATCAGGTGTCTTGCGAACTCGTAGAGACGGTCAAAATAGTCGGACGCATAGTAAAGGTGCGCCCCCCAGTCGTAGCCCAACCAGCGCACCGCGTCCTTGATCGACTCCTCGTACTCGATGTCCTCCTTAACCGGATTGGTGTCATCGAAACGAAGATGGCAGGTGCCCTGGTTCTCCGCCGCAAGGCCGAAGTTGAGGCAGATGGACTTCGCATGGCCGATGTGAAGATAACCATTGGGTTCCGGCGGAAACCGCGTGACCACCCGTCCGCCGTATTTGTGCGTGCGCTGATCCTCGGCGATGATCTGTCGCAGAAAGTTGGACGAAGGGCCCTGTGCTTGGCTCTGCGGCGGTGCAGCACTCATCGAGGTTTGTTCATGAACAAATGCAGTCGATGAACCATTCTAACTGGTGGGGTTGCGTGCGTCATCGGACCGTATGCCAGTGGTATCGGTGGGACGTCCCGCAAGCCGCACCCAGTAAGGCTTGGCGAGGAGCCATCCGCGCGATCACAAAATGCTTATCCCCAGTAACTGGGGATAAAAGTGTGCATATCTTGTAAATTCGGTGGCTAAGTCCTCTCCTGTGTAGAGATTTCATTGCCATGCCCAAATTCAGGCCGCGAGCGAACCGTGTAATATTAATGACTTATTGGCCCGTATCGCCTTCACTCGGGCATTGAACCCCGCGACCGCGCCCTCAGGCGGGCGCTGAATCGGAGTTTTCGCTACAGGTTATTTGTCGTGGACAATACTGCATCGGACTGGAATTTGTCGAACTCAGCAGTTGTGGCCGATGGCACGCCAGTCCTGCCCGTGTTGCCGGTGTCATTGGTGGTTGGCTCCGCGAGGTTGATCATCGAGCGCCATCTCGGCTTGGCATGGATCGGCGGAGAAATCTCCGGGTTCAGCCGCGCCGCCTCCGGACACTGCTATTTCGTGCTCAAGGATGAACGAGCGCAGGCCCGCTGCGTCATCTTCAGGCAGAAGGCGCAGCTCCTGGAAGTGGCTCTGAAAGACGGTATGGCCGTTGAAGTACGCGCAGTGCCGACCCTTTATGAAGCGCGCGGTGAATTCCAGCTCAATGTTGACGCGGTTCGACTCGCCGGTCACGGTGCGTTGTACGAACGCTTTGCGCGTCTGAAAGCGAAGCTTGAGGCAGCGGGCTGGTTTCGAGCCGAACGAAAGCGTGCGCTGCCTTTGTTTCCTCGATGCGTCGGCCTGATCACTTCACTGCGCGCCGCGGCTTTGTCCGATGTGTTGGCCACGCTGCGAAGGCGAATGCCGATGCTGCCGGTGATCATCTACCCTGCTGCCGTGCACGGCATCGGAGCGGCTGCCGACATTGCCGAAGCGATCAGGGTCGCGAATGCGCATCGCGAGGTCGACGTTCTGATCCTGTGCCGCGGTGGTGGATCGATCGAGGATCTGCAGGCGTTCAATGAGCCATCAGCGGCTCGCGCGGTGTTCGAGTCGGTCATCCCGGTGGTCAGCGGCGTCGGCCACGAGACCGACTTCACCATCTGCGATTTTGTCGCTGATGCGCGGGCAGCGACGCCCACCGGAGCGGCTGCGCTCATCGCACAGGATCGCATGGCACTGCTCGATCGTCTGGCGGCCTGCGCGGCGCGTCGGCACAGATGCATGGAACGCACGCTGGAGACGCATATGCAGCGCCTCGACCTGGCTTCACATCGCCTGGTGCATCCCGCGGCCCGACTCCACGCGCAGAGCGCCGCGGTCGAGACGCTGGGTCGGCGACTGATGCGCGCCGCCGACAGTCTTCGCAGGCGGCATGAGCGGGACTTCTTCGGTCAGAGCAGGCTTTTCCTCAAACTTCTGCGCGCGCGACCGAGAGAGCTCGAGCAAGTGCTTCGCTCGGCCGAGCGGCTGCGGCGCAGCGCAAGCGAAGCGCTCTCCGCGCGTTCGCACAGACTCGCCGCGCTCAGCGTCGGGCTGAAGCACCTCAATCCACACGCCGTGCTCGAGCGCGGCTACAGCATTGTCAGCGACGTAGGAGGGGATATCGTGCAGGACGCGGAGCGGCTCGCGATAGGAGATGCCGTGTCTCTGCGCTTTGCACGCGGCGGCGCCGACGCTAAAGTGACTTCAAAAAAGCCGGCCTGAGCGTTCAAGCCTCGTCAGGATCTGGATTGTCGATCGCTCCGGCGGCCCGCAGCCGGGAGACGACGTCCGCCGGAGCTTGGCCTGGGATTCTCGGCGTCGTGGAGACAACGTCCGCGTTCTGCGCGCGATGGCGCAGCGCGTGATCCATGAGGACCAGCGCAAGCATCGCTTCGGCGATCGGCGTTGCCCGGATTCCGACACATGGGTCGTGGCGTCCGTGGGTATTCACGACAACGGGCTTTCCGGACTTGTCGATGCTTCTTCGATCGAGGCGAATCGACGATGTGGGCTTCACGGCAATGGACACCAGAATATCCTGGCCGGTGGAGATTCCGCCGAGAATGCCTCCCGCCTGATTCGAGATGAAGCCCTGCGGAGTCATCTCATCGGAATGTTCGGTGCCGCGCTGTCCCACACTGGCGAAGCCGGCGCCGATCTCCACGCCCTTCACTGCGTTGATGCCCATCATCGCGCTCGCGATGTCGGCGTCCAGCTTGCCATAGACGGGCTCGCCCCATCCGACAGGCACGCCCTGCGCGACAACGTTGATGCGCGCGCCCACCGAATCGCCGGACTTGCGTACGGCATCCATGAACTCGACGAGCGAAGCGACTACATCATCGTCCGCGGCGAAAAAGGGATTAGCATCGACGTGCTGCCAACCCTTGAAGGAAAGCGGCTTGGAGCCGATCTGCGCAAGGTATCCTCGAACGACGACGCCGTAGCGCTCGCGAAGCCACTTCCTCGCGATCGCACCTGCAGCGACGCGCACCGCGGTTTCGCGCGCCGATTGCCGGCCACCGCCACGGTAGTCGCGAATGCCGTATTTCTGCCAGTAGGTGTAGTCGGCGTGGCCAGGACGAAAAGTGTCGGCGATCTGCGAATAGTCCTTGCTGCGAGCGTCCTCGTTACGGATCAGCAACCCGATCGGCGTTCCGGTGGTCTTGCCCTCGAATACCCCGGAGAGAATTTCCACGGAATCGGACTCGCGGCGCTGCGTCACGTGACGTGACGTTCCCGGCTTGCGCCGGTCAAGATCGGTCTGGATATCGGCAGCGCTCAGCACCATGCCGGGCGGGCAACCATCCACGACGCAGCCGATCGCCGGCCCGTGCGATTCACCGAAGGAAGTGACGCAGAACAGGGTGCCCAGGGTGTTGCCGGACATGGCTCGATGCTCGCTGGAGACGCGAGCGAGTGTAGCATGCGAGTAGAGCTTTCCCGGTTAACGCGCGCGGCGGGAGCGACGGTGGTCGAGATCAACCCGAACGCCACGCCGCTCTCGTCGACCGCGGATTACGTGCTTCGCGGCGCTGCCGGTGCGGTGCCGCCCGCGCTGATCTCCGGCATGTCGCGAGCGAGCCGAGGCGGTCGCTCTGCGCAGTCCGGGGGGCGGATGGGCCGCGGCTCTCTTCGGTGGCTGAACGACTGAGCCAACTCGGCGCGAATCGTCTGCAGCAGCTCGGCGCGGCGGTCACGGTAGAAAAGATTGAACGATTCGAAGGGTATCAGCTTCCCGTCCGGCTGCGCGATGTGGATGCATGATTTCTTGAGCGCGCGGATGTCGAGTGAGTGCGCGTCCATGAATTGGACGATCAGCACCCGGAACACGTTGTCGTAGGCGAGCGCTGCCGGGGCTTCGATCTTCGGCAGACAGCAGAGCAGGCTGGCAAGACAATGGGCCTGCGACTGCGGCGAATGGTTGGTCGCGAAGAGCTCGAAGATCCGCTCGCGGATCGCCGGCTGATTTTCGAAAACGATGGTGCTTGCCTCGCCGTCGAGCAGTGTGGAGACATCGATGTAGCGGGTCAGCGGAACAACCTCAGTCCCGATTTTGAGCGCGTACGCCATCGCCAGCGTGTCCGGGTTGCAGGGGACGGGAAGCACGTCCTCGAGGGTGAACACTCCGGACTGTTCGGCGATGCGCCGGCGGATTTCACTGACGGTCAGACGATCCGTGCGCCGATCGTAGCCGTCGACGCGACCCGCTTCCTGAATGGGCTGCAGCGTCACACCCCGGACACAGGGTTGCGCCAGAGCGAAACGGATGATGTCGCCGATCTCATCATCGTTGAGCCCTTTCTTGAGTGTCACGACGAGCGTTGTCGACATGCCCGCGGCGTTGAGCCTTTGCAGCGCACCCGATCGCACCGAGGTGAGGTCTGCACCCCGCAACGACTTCAACGCCGCCGGTCGCAGCGAATCGAACTGCAGATAGATTTCGGTCTTGGGAAACTCGCGCGCAAGCCGCTCCATGAACGCAGCGTCGCGCGCGATGCGAATGCCGTTGGTATTCACCATGAGATGCTTGATCGGTCGCGCCCCGGCCTCGGCGAGGATCGCGAAGAAGTCAGGATGCAGCGTCGGTTCGCCGCCTGAGATCTGCACGACATCCGGCGCCCCTTCGTTGGCCACCACCGCGTCGAGCATGGCTCTCACTTCGTCGAGCGAACGGTGTGCGATGCGCTTGGGACCGGATTCGGCGTAACAGATGGGACACTCGAGATTGCAGGTGTCGTTGATTTCGACAATGGTGAGGCAGGAATGCTGCATGTGGTCGGGACACAACCCGCAGTCATAAGGACATCCGAACTGCATCGAGGTGTTGAAGCGCTGCGGCATCTCCGGCGGCTTGACGTAGATTTCCCTGCAGCTCCGGTAATAGTCGGCGTCGTCGCTCATGAGGACGCGGCAGGTCCCATGAACCGGGCACCACTTGTCCATGTAGACGCGCTCATCCTTGAACAGGATTTTCGCCTCGACCGGGCGTAGACAGTCGTCGCACACGGAGCTCGTCGTGTCGTAGAAAAGATAGGGGCGCGTCTTACGGCTCATGCAAGCCTCCGCATTTGGCGGGCAACCCGCGGCGTATAGGCGATTAGAAAGACAGCGGCAAGCAGCTGAAGGCCGCTCAAGTCCCCGGCATACGAAAAAGGCACCGGTTTCAGCGTGTCGACGCCGAGGCGCCACGCCAGATAGCCGCTGAGGAACAGCTTGAATTCAAGACCGGGCTCAAGCGACAAGCGATGCCGCACGGAGACAAGCACTGCGCCCAGCGCCAGCACGAAGGCGATGTCGTAGAGTTGAGTCGGATGACGTCTGACGCCGTCACCGAAATCGACGCCCCACGGCAGCGTAGTCGCCACGCCGAAGGTGTCATCGTGCAGGCCTGCCAGAAAGCAGCCGATTCGACCGATAACGATGCCCGCGATCAGCGGCATCACAAAAGCATCGCCGGTAGAGCGCTCGACACCGCTCATGCGTTTGGCGATCTCGACGCCGCACAGTCCTCCGATCAGACCGCCGACAATCGATTGCCCGGAAAAAGCGAGCTGCGGCGAACCCCAGTGCAGGCGTATGAGGTCCGGATATTCCATCCAAACGGCGAGCTTGCTGCCCAGGATGGCTCCAATGAGACACCCGACGGCGATTCGAAAAGCCGGGCCGCGGGTGAGTGAGCCGTTGTTGTCCCGCCGCAGATTGCGGGCGTAGAGCTGAACGCCGACGCCGATGGCCACCATTTCGAAGGCGGCGTGGACCAACAGAGCGCTTCGCGCATCCATTGAAGGCCGTGTGCCGGTCAGCCGTTTCAGCGCGTTTGCTTCTGCGCCGCTTCCCGCATCCTGCGCGCGACGGCGCGTATTCCGAAAAAGCAGGCCACGGCAACCGCGACGCATAGCAGGCTCAGCCCGAGGATGAGTCCTCTGTCGGAGTCGTGCGGACCCGATCCGAAGATATCCGCAAAGGTTACGCCGAGTCCCAGCAAGCCACAGATGCCAGAGCCGAACCCGATGCCTATGAGGAGCAGTAGCGCTGCGACGCGAAGAAATTGTCCCATCGGTTGCCTCCCTGTACGCTTCTATATTTCGCTCACATGGCGGCGCTCGCCATCCTCAAGGTCCTCGCCGGCTCGCGCCCCGACGGCAGGCGGCAGCGGCGCCATGTAACCAATGAGCAGCAATAGAGCGCCCACGCCGAGGAAGGCTACCACTCGCGTCAGCCCCGCGAGTGCGGCGAGGTCGACCACAAAGAGTTTGACGACCGCCGCAGCGAGCAATCCTGCACCGGCAAACCAGACGGCGCGCATGCTGCGCCGGTTCGCGGTCACCATCAGCGCCACTGCGCAAGCGCTCCAAGTGAGCGTCAACGCCGCCTCCAGAGTCTTGGACGAAACCAAGGCCGAGAATCGCCAGGGAACATCAAGCCAGTGATGGACGGTCCTGGCGACTGCGCCGTTGAGAACGAGGAAAGCACCAGCGGCGAGCCAAGCATGAATGCTGCGATTCTGCAGCCGCCCCCAGGCAATGATGGCGGCCAGCGAAATCCCCAAAGTGACCTCCAGCGGATTCAAGAGCGGAACGTACGGCAGCGGACTCGCGTCGCCCGGATGAAGGATTGCCAGCGCTGCGAAACCCGCGCCAAGGACAAGCGCGACCAGCATGCCCGCGATCGCCCTATACGCTTCGGGGAAGGTGGTCAGCGGCCAAGACTGGCTGCGGGTTGCGAATCTGATCGCGAACAGGAAGGCCGCCAGCGGCAGAAGGTGCGCGCATGCAGCCCATGCCGTTCCCCGCGGCGTGACGCGGGCGGTCCATTCGCCCGCTTCCCACGCGATTTGTCCCAGCAGCAGCAAAACGCTCACCGCGTGAGCGCCAGACAGCCACTCTTTGCGTTGCGCGAGAACCGGGCTGGTTGCTGCCGATTCCGCCCTCGGACCTTCGGCACGATAGAGCATCGCGAACTGCAGCGCCCAGGCAACGGGGTATAGCGCCCAGCCGAACAAAGGCATGCCGGTGCGACGGCGCCAAATGTCGTAACTCAGGCCGAGCGCAATGGCTGGCAGGAGAACGAGCGCGGCCGTGTCGAGCCGTGGCCAGCGCAAGAGCCGGCCCATCGACGCGGCCGCGGCGATGCTGACAACGACCCACGCCAGCATCGCGTGCGCCTCGTATCGCGGCGCCACGTGCTGTCCTGCCTCCAAAGCGCCTCCGATGAGCCACCACGCGCATGCCCACGCGAATATCAGTGGCACCAGGGCGCGTTCGTTGTCGGGGAGCTGATCGCCTTTCGCATCAGCGAATCGGGTGGTTGCGAAAGCGGACAGCGCAATCGCAGCGATGGCCAGGAACTGCCGGTTGGCAAACGCCGTTCCAGGATAGTCGCTCCAGCCGCCCAGGATGAACATGGCACCGGTAGCCAACTGCAACAGCAACGCAAACGCTCGTCCGAAGCGGCTTTCCTGGCGGCAGGCGTTCCAATATACGGCCACCGCTTCGATCGCCCAGATCGCGCTCGTCCAGTGAGGATCGACAGCCAGGGGCACCACCAGCGTGGCAAAGACGATCGCCAGCGCCGCGTGGGATGCGCTCAACGATGCGATCATCGGCGTGTTGCGCCGTCTCAGCGCGAGCCACAGCAGCGCATAGATCAAAGCCATCGCTGCAGCACTCCAGGCAAGCCCATAAGCCGTTACCTGCACCAGCGTCGCCTGCAGGGCAAAGGCAACCATCGGAACGCCGAAGACAAGCAGCGCATCGAGGCGGCGATCAGCAATCGCCTGCGCGAAGAGCCCATTGGCCACCGGCACTGCGAGGTACGCGACGAAGTAAAGAATAAGGAAGGGTTCCACGCTGGCGAAATATTCTGGTTTGTAGAACTCGAAGCCCCACCATAGGGCCAGCAGGAAAGTGAACACGAAGCCAACGAGATTGAGCGCGTACCAGGATCGCCGCCAGGCAATCGCCAGCACGGTTGCGTTGACCAGTGCGACATAGCCGAACAATAACGCAACACCGCCGTCGCTCTTGACCAGCGTAGGTGCCAGCAAGCCACCGAACGCCGCCAGGGCCGCCAACGCCTGGGCATCGAAACGCAATGCGAGGATGGCTGCCAGCGCCGCAATGGCAGCCAGCAGCGCAAAAGCAACGGGCGGAGCAAGCAGCGGCACGAGCTGCAGCGCGGCGAACACGGTTAGGTACAGCACGCCAAGCCCACCGCCGATCATCGACATCGCATAGGCGCGCCGTCGCACGCGCAAACGAGCGCCGACGGCGATCATGGCCGCACCGATCAACGCGACAGCCGCAAACTTAGCCTCCACGGGGAGGGTGAAATTTTCGGCAAAGTACGACAGCAAAAAGGCGACGCCGAAAAACAGGACGACGATGCCGACGCGAACGATGGCGTTGCCGCCGGTGAACCGGTCACCGGCGATGCGCCCGCGCTGGCTGGCGAGCCAGCGCCTCCCTTGCGTACCGGAAGTGGCAGCGTTGCAGGCACGGACAGTGCATCGCCCTGCGCGGTCGGTTTCGAAAGAGCCGGGGAAACTTCTGCAGCTTCGGAAGGAGTCGTCGAGCCGGAAGCCATGGTTGATGTGGAAATCGGGCTCGATTCGAGAGCTGTGGTCGGACTGCCTTCGGCATCCTGCTTCGCCTCGAGGTGCGCGAGACGTTTTTCGATGGCGGCGAGACGAGCGAACAACGGAGCCTCCGTCAGTGCAGAGGTCGGCCCCCGCCACTTGCGCAAAAGCTCGCCCGCAATGAAGCCGATCGCCGCGCCAAGGACGGCGCCGCGGAAACCTGCGAAAGAAGCGCCGACCACAGCGCCAAGCAGCAAGCCAAGCCAGGGCATTCGGGTCTTAAGCGCCTTTCTTCGATCAGCGCTGGTCGCCTCGCAGCATCAGGACCTGCTGCTGCAGCAGTTCCAGCGTTGCGCGATCCGGTGCGACGGGAGCCCCTGCGACCAAGGCGATCCTCGAGAAAATGCCGCGCAAGCGACGCATCGCCTTTGCGCCCTTAGCGCGGCTGAAAAAACTTCCCCACAGGCCTCGCAGCGCCATCGGAACCACTGGCGCCGGCGCCTTTTCGAGGATGCGCTGCAATCCCGGCCGGAACGGATAAAGATCGCCGGTGTCGGTGATGCGGCCTTCCGGGAAGATGCAAACGACTTCGCCGGCGTCCAGCGCGCGGGCCGCTTCGTCGAATGCGCGCTCTTTCATCGCCGCGTCTTCCTTGGCGGGAGCAATGGGAATGGCGCGCATGGTGCGGAAGATGAAACTGAGCAGCGGAATGGCGAAGATGCGATGGTCCATCACAAAGCGTATCTGCCTGCGCACGCAAGCCGCGATCACGACCGCGTCGACGAAGCTCACGTGATTGCAGACGATGACGCAGGGTCCCTCTTCCGGAATGCGTTCGAGTCCCTGCTTGTCGACACGGTAGAAGGTGTGAATCAGCAGCCATGCCAAGAAACGCATCAGGAATTCGGGCACCAGCAGATAGATGTAGAGCGCCACCGCTGCGTTCATCAGGCCGATCACCAGGAACAGTTGCGGGATGGAAAGCCCTGCCTTGAGCAACCCGAGAGCGATGCCGGCGGAAGCCACCATGAAGATCGCGTTGAGAATGTTGTTGGCGGCGATGATGCGCGAACGATAGGCGGGCTCCGATCGCTCCTGGATGAGCGCGTAGAGCGGCACGATGTAGAAGCCGCCAAACATCCCGAGCAGCACCAGGTCGGCGGCCACGCGCCAGTGACGCGGCTCAGCGAGAAAGGCGCCGGCGCCCGACATTTCGTGGGCGGTGAGACCACGGCTCGCAAAATAAAGATCGACTGCGAACAACGACAATCCGATCGATCCGAACGGCACCAGCCCGATTTCCACCTTGTGTCCCGATAGCCGCTCGCACAGCAGCGATCCGGCGCCGATGCCGATGGAAAAGATTGCCAGCAACAGCGTCGCGACATGCTCGTCGCCTCCCAGGACATCCTTGGTGTAATTGGCAAACTGTGTCAGGTACGTGGCGCCGTAGAACCAGAACCAGGAGATCCCGAGCATTGACAGCCATACCACCCGATTTCCCTGCGCGAATCGCAAATTGCGCCATGTCTCGGTGAATGGATTCCAGTTGATCGAGAGCCCCGGCGCGACCGCGGGAGTCTGGGGAATCCCCCGGCTCACGGCGTAGCCGGCAAGCGCCACCGCGATGGCGGTGGCACCAGCGTAAATCGGGCCATCGGGTTTGATCGCGATCACCAGACCGCCGACGATTTCACCCAGCAGGATCGCGACGAAAGTTCCCATCTCGACCAAGCCATTGCCGCCGATCAGCTCATCGGAGCGCAGGTGCTGCGGCAGGATGGCGTATTTGACCGGGCCGAATAGCGTCGAATGCACTCCCATGAGTCCCAGCGCCACGAACAAAAGGACGAGGTCACGCCGGTAGAAGCCGATCGCGCCCACGACCATGATGGCGATCTCGAAGAGCTTGATGAACCTTATCAGCCGGGATTTTTCGAACTTGTCGGCGATCTGGCCCGCAGTTGCGGAGAAAAGCACGAAAGGGGCGATGAACACTGCGGCGGCAACGTTGACCAGATCATTCGACGACAGCGTCGTCAATGTCGCGGCCTGGAAAGCGACGAAGATCACCAGCGCGTTCTTGTAGATGTTGTCGTTCCCGGCTCCCCGAAACTGGGTCCAGAAGAAGGGCGCAAAGCGGCGCTCGCGCAGAAGCTGAAACTGGCTGCGCTGGGGGCCGCCGTCCGACTTCGTGGGTTCATCCATGCGACTTGAGAGTGTCCTGTTACCGCCGGAAGGGCGCTGCGTACCGTGTCGGTGTCCGGCCCGATTGTCAAGCCCCGGTCGCGACTTCGGAGGCGGACGCTTTTGTCCAAGCGGCTACAATAAACGTGTAACTGCCCGCCCATGCGCCAATACCTCGATTTCATGCGCCACGTGCGCGATCACGGTCACCGCAAGGACGATCGCACCGGCACCGGCACGCTGTCGGTATTCGGCTATCAGATGCGCTTCGATCTAGCCGCGGGCTTTCCGCTGCTCACGACCAAGAAGGTTCACACCAAGTCAGTGATCTACGAGCTGCTCTGGTTTCTCGCCGG
>VBCY01000054.1:2478-6491 GCA_005882995.1 Betaproteobacteria bacterium | reverse complement strand
CCGGCTCCGCTTCCCAGAATGGGCCCGCCGGAGCCACCTCGGTCACCACTTGCCCTGGCCACAGGCCCGACGCGTTTACATCGGCGATCGTGTCTTCGGCGACGCGCTTCTGCTCGTCGCTCGTCGTGAAGATTGCCGATCGGTAGCTCGTTCCAATATCGTTGCCCTGGCGATTACGCGTGGTAGGGTCGTGGACCTGAAAAAAGAACTCGAGCAACTCACGATAGCTGAGCCGGGCCGGGTCGAAGACGATCTCGATGGCTTCAGCATGGGTACCGTGGCGCCGATAGGTCGCATTCGGAACGTCACCGCCCGAGTATCCCACTCGGGTGGAAACGACACCCTCGAGCTTCCGAATGAGGTCCTGCATGCCCCAAAAGCAGCCACCAGCAAGTACGGCACGCTCCTGTGTCATTGTCTGTCCTGCACCTGGTCGAGGTACGCGCCGTAACCTTCAGCTTCCATGTCGTCGCGATGGATGAAGCGCAGCGAAGCCGAGTTGATGCAGTAGCGCAGGCCACCACGGTCGGCCGGCCCATCGTCGAAAACGTGGCCGAGGTGGCTGTCACCGGCAACCGAGCGCACTTCGGTGCGGATCATCCCGTGCGAATCATCCCTCAGCTCGTTGACGGTGGTGGGCGATATTGGCTTGGTGAAGCTCGGCCAGCCACAGCCCGATTCGAACTTGTCGGAGGACGCGAACAGCGGCTCGCCGGACACGACGTCCACGTAGATGCCCGGCTCGTGATTGTCGAGAAGCTCGCCGCTTCCAGGTGCTTCGGTGCCGCTCTGCTGCGTCACGCGATACTGCTCCGGCGAGAGACGGGCAAGCGCCTCGGGGGTTTTTCGATAGGTGGGCATCAGCGTTTCTCCATCGCAGGATGATTTGTGTCGACGAGTTTACTACTGCCGTGGATCAGCCGAACGTGAACGCAACACCTCCAGCACAAGCAGGTTGCCGTGGCCACCGATGTAAGACTCTACTTCTGCGATCGGCGCAGCCCGTGGCAACACGGCAACAACGAAAATACCACCGGCTTGTTGCGACAGCACTTCCCGAAGGGAATCCGCGTTGCAGGCGTTGTGGCGCTGGAGCGCATAGGCGACGTTCACTCGTTGCGCGCCAAGCTGTAGTTCGGATGCTTCTGTTCTCCGCTCACTGGCAGCAACCTGAACGATGAAGCCCGTCGCTCCTCGCCAGCAGCTTGCCTAATGCCGTTTATACACGCGACTCGCAACACTATAAGCGTTTGGTTGCGAGTCCTGCACTGGCGGATCTTCGGTGGGCCGCAGTCTTCGCTGGCAGCGATCAGGGCCCGTGCGGCGCGCCAGCCATGGAAGCGAGCCTACCGGGCGGGCGAGGGCGCTTGGCGGCACGCGCTAGAATCGGGGCTGCCAGTCGCAGAGTGCGACACCGGCCGGATGAGTGTTATGAAAGCAAAGTCTCCGGTATCAGAACCATGGTTGGTTTTACGGGAGTGCCTGCAATGAGCGACGATCTCTTGTTCAAGACCTGCACGCCATGCCGCGGCGGGGTTCCGCCATTAACCGCGGTCGAGGCCGAGAAATTTCTGGACCAGGCGCCCGGTTGGGCACTGGCGGATACGGGACGCAGTATCGAGCGGACCTTCAACTTCAAGAACTTCAAGGAAGCGCTGGACTTCGTTGCCAAGATTGGCAACCTGGCTGAGATCGAGGGTCATCATCCCGATATCAGCTTCGGATGGGGCTGGGCCAAGGTGTCCTGGCAAACCAAGAAAATTAAGGGTCTCCACGAGAACGACTTCATCATGGCGGCCAAGACGAGCAAGCTGTCCGGCGAATGAGGTATTGGCGCGCCACGAGGCGGTCAGCGACCTCGCGCGCCGTTCCGCGGAGAGCAAGGTGAACTGCAGTGAGGCAGCCATTGTGACTTCTTTTTCGCCTCGACTTTGGGCTTTATATTGTAAGCGCGGTGCAGACGTCGCGCGCCTAGGCTCCACTGCTCGGTGCGACGCTTTACGCCTCCCGAAAAGTAGCGACGAGCTCCTGCAGTCGCAACTTGGCGTCGTGGAGGATCGACGCCCCATCGCCGAATAGAAGGCCGTCGAAATTCAGATCGAGCAGCTGGCGCACGCTTTGCCGCAGGCGCGCCGGATCATCCATCACCTTCTCGCGTAGCAGCCCGCAATGTCCCGGCGGATTGCCGATCACCGCGTCCCCCACTATCAGAAGCTTGCGCTCTGGCCAGTGAAATGCGACCTCTCCAGGCGATTTTCCAGGGACGGCAACGATTGTGAACGGACCCACCGTCTCGCCGACATTCAATGGCCCATCGATTTCAGCTCCCTGGCTGCGAGCATGGGCGGCGTCGTTGGGATGAATGAGCGTGCGCGCGCCGGTGCGAGCGCGGAGGACGTTCGCCGCGCGCGAATGGTTACGATTGGTCAGCAGAATGCTTGCGACTCCCATGCGGGCGATGTCGGCGAGCGACTCCTCGCTCGGCGGTACCGGGTCGATGCATAGGTTGCCTTCCCGGCGGCGAACCAGGTAACCGTTGAAATTGTATCCGTGCGGTTCGGAGAACCACGCCCAGGTGAAAATATCAGCAACGATCTCGTGCATCCGTGAGGCTCCTCGCGTGGCGGCCGCATCGGGCGTCGGCGTGACGCGCACGCTCGCTCTCTACAGAATGATGCGCTGCGCCGCGCGGCGGTTCGGCGCTTCACCTATCTCGGTGGTCGACCCTGCTACTCGGGGTGCATCAGCTTCTTGAGCTCTTCCAGGTTCTCGTGAAATCGCCGGGTGACCACTTCCCATGCTTCGGTTTGTGACTTGGTGGCTATCTCGGCCAGTTCACGCATGTTCGCCAAGGCTTTCTCAAATGTCTGTTTGCCTAGTTCGGCTTGCTTCGCCGCGCCGGCACCAGGGCTTTGCCCGCTCATCATGGCCTCGGTCGCGGCTTGCCACTCGGTCATCGCCTCTTTGAACATTTCGGCTTGGCGATGGGCGGTTACTAAGGCCTCGATGTCCTTCCGCCGCGCTTCCATGAGGGCGCTGACATCGACGCCGGGTATTTTGAATTGCGCTAACAACTGATTGACGTCCATGAACGGCAGGTCGGGATTGGCCATGGCTTCGCTCCATCGTTAGGGTTCATCGGGCGCGACGGTCGCGGGACGAGACCGCTCGCGCGGCTAATTTAGCGCAGAAATATGGCGAGATGACGGTCGGTGAAGGCAATTTTCTCGACGTTGCGATGGCTCGAGCGGGTGGTGGTGGTGCGAGACGCGACCCCGATTCTGGCTGATGCCGAAAGCCCCCACAAAAAGCGGTCTTTTCGGCTGGCGGTATGGCCGGGCCACCCGCAAGATGGCACGATCAAACCGAACGCGAGGCGCGACCGATGCGAGCGAAATCAGTGGCCAAGTCGATCCAGATGCTAAAGGGGATCCTGGGCGGCAAGACCTATGTAGCCATTGCGCAGGAATCCGGGTTGAGCCGCTCGGCCGTGGAGCAACGCGTGAAGGCACTTGCCCGCGACCTGCAGACAGTAGTGGGCGTGGAATGGGTAGACGCCGACGAAGTGCCGACGTTGCAACGCATCCGGGCGCGCAAGGATAACTACCTTGAAGCCCTCGATCACTATGACCCGCAGCGCGTTGTCAACGCACCCAAGGGGCCACGTGCGTTGTCGGACCAGGACATTGACCGTGCTGCGGCGCTGATCTGGCAGCACAGCAACTGCAGGAAGAGGGACACGGCCTTGCTGTTGGTACTGTTTTCCACTGCGGCCAAGCCGTTGGAAATCGCAAGACTCGAAGTAAGTGACTACCTTAGCGCCGAGGGGTCCGTACGCGAAGAATCGGTGCTGCGTGACCAGGGGGCCATCAATGGCCAAGGCAGACCGCTCTTCTTTGCAAGCACGAAGGTCGTCGCGGCAGTTGACGCCTATTTGGAAGAACGCACCCGGCGCGGGCAGGGCACCAGAGAGTCGACGATGTACCGGGGACTGGATCCGGACAGCAGGCTGT
>VBCY01000054.1:0-2375 GCA_005882995.1 Betaproteobacteria bacterium | reverse complement strand
GACTCAAGGGTGTGTCAGCACTCTGCGCCCGGCGAACGGTGGCAGAGAAACTTGCCGAGAGAGGCTGCGATATTGATCAGATAGGAGCTGTGCTCGGGCTCACGGAGCGAAATTCGGTCCGCAATCTGATTCACAACGAACACGAATCGCGGAAATCACTGAAAGCGCTGGTCCGCGAGTTGGTGTAAGCCCTGGCGATGTTTGGCGAAGCACGAGACACGGCGTGGAAGAGCAGCAATTCTTGATCAAAGGTGCGCCGTATACATCGCGTGATCCTGCGCTGCAGGACGCGCTGGCTCGGGTCTACACCACACCGGAACGGCCGCGGTGCATGTGCGTGCGCGGTGGGATCGAAATGTATGTCGCCAAGCATCGCCGCTACGTCGTCAAGCGGATGCCCAATAGTGGACACGTACATCATCCGACGTGCGCGTCTTACGAACCGGAGCTCGGTCAATCCGGGCTGGGAGAACTGATCGGGGAATCGATCATCGAACACTCGCCGGAGTCGGTCGAACTGCGCGTCGATTTTGCGCTGGCGCGCGTGCCGGGGAGGGCCTTCGCGAGGGGGGCAGCGCTGGAACCGGCTGAGATCAATGCGCCGCGGCATCGGATGAGCTTGCGCGCCGTCATGCACTTCCTGTTCGAGCGAGCGGGTTTCAATCGCTGGTATCCCGCGATGGAGGGCAAGCGGACCCAAGGGGTCATGCACAAGTATCTGCTGGAAGCGGCGGACGGGCTCCAGATCAAAGGCACGACGCTGTCCGAGCGCCTGTATGTGCCGGAGCAGTTTAATGAGGAAAAAAAGAGCGAGATCGCCGAGCGACGGCGGCGCAGGCTCGCGTTCCTTCAATCGCCCGAAGACGATGTCCAGTTCAAGATGGCGCTTGTTCTCGGCGAGTATAGAAGGGACGAAGCATCGCCTTTGGGGCGCAAGGTATGGCTCAAGCACATGCCGGACGCGCCGCTGTTCATCGATGCGAAGGCATGGGCGCGGATCGAGCGGGCCTATGGCAGCCTGCTTGACGCCCGAGATGCGGATACCAAGACGAAGCTGCGGGTGGTGATCGGCGCCCTGATCTATGCGAAGCGCGAGCATATGTACCACATCGATACCGCAAGCCTCATGTTGATCAGCGCGAACTGGATCCCCCTCGAGGGGCTCCACGAGGCCGATCTGATCCACGCGTTGACAGAACAGAGACGCCGATTCATGAAGCCGCTGCGTTACGACGCGCGTAGCGCCGCGGCGTTCCCCAACGTCCTCTTGCTCGATACGGGAGCGAAGCCGACGCCACTCCACGTGTTGAGCGCCTCCCTGGATGCAAAGGAGCGCGCCACCAAAGAGCGGGCTGCCAAAGCGCAAGGCGAAGCCACTTGGGTGTGGTCAACAGATAAACCGATACCACCGCTGCCGGAAGCTGTGCGATCTAACACGGCCGAGGCGACCGTGCAAGCCGTTCCGGTTTCCGGGTGACAACTGATTCGCGGATAGTATTTATTTCACCGGATGGTCGTTCAAGGCAGCATGACGCGTTGAGCAGTTTTCGGGCAGCGTCAGGGACAACGAGGTGCAGTGCCGCTTCGCATCGAGTTGCGGAAAGTTTTCCGGCGACTTATCCAACGAATTTGTGGATAAAGCCAAAGTGTCGTGCGCGCCACGTCAAGCTTGGCGACAGCGTGCAGGCTGAACGTGCAAGGTCAATCAACCGGGTCGAGGCCTTGGCCGCCGCGCTTCTTTTTTCGCGCTCCCTTAGAAACGACTTCTCGACTAGATGAACGAAGCAAAGGGGTGGGCGACGTAAGGACTTGAAGAAACGCCTTCTTGCGAGATCCTAGTGATGCGAGCTCACTCGCATTACATAGGAGCCTCAGCATGACCAACCCGGTGGTAACGATCAATGGAGCGCGGCCGGCGCTACCCACGCTCCTCGGGCAAGGACCGGTGCGCATCCCCGCCGGCGGCAAGATTCGCGCGGGCATCAAGGTGCTCACCAAGAAGGCCGCCGAACATCCCAAGGCGAAGGAGATCTACGAGCGCGGCGTCGCGGCGAACCATTCGTTCGAGGCGATCGAGCGCGCGATCAGCGAGGCCGTGCCCGAGCTCAAGACGCCGCTGATCCCGAAGAATGTGCCGTGGTTTACGGTCCGGCCGGACGATTTTCCGAATTCGGAGATCGCCAGAGAGATCCTGACGGCCTACGGTGAAGATCGCGGTGACGGCACGAAGCGGCTCTACCGGTTCCCGGTCGTATTTCCGGCCGACATGTGGCAAGCAGTGATGCCACACGAGCTGGTCGCATGGGGAGCGAACGAAAAGAAGTTCTGGAGCGAATACGCGCCCGATGGCCGGGTGCGCTACTGCAAATGCTACG
>VBCY01000346.1 GCA_005882995.1 Betaproteobacteria bacterium | reverse complement strand
AGAATGTTGCCGTCGCCTGTCCGAACATCCCCTTCCCGGCGAAGACAGGTTGCAGCGTCACTGCGTCATCTGCCGTGAAAATCGCGTACAGGTCGCCCTTGTCCAGGATGGCCACCACCGGGCTGTCGCCGTGCTCGAGCAAACTGGGCAGCGGTTTACCAACCTCCGCCTCGACCAACTCTTCATGATGCAGCCACAGCAGTTGCCAGACGCGCCGGCTTACCTCCGGCACCGGCGCGCCACATGCGTTGGCTAGCCAGGCATAGGACAACTCGGCCTGGGCGCGGTCAGGAGTGAACGGGACGAAGAATGTTGGGGGCTGCACGACGTACAGCGCGCGGCTATGTACGATGTTTTGACGGCGTGGCCACCTCCAACGCGTTTTCCAGGACGGTCTGGCCGAGGCTTTCCAATTTTCTTGTCACGCGTTACCTTTACGTCGTATCTGTCGAACCGGGCTAATCTGTCAGCCGCCGTTCCGCAAGGCTCAGTGGCGCGCCACCGGCTCACGTCGCGCCAATAGGCTCACGCATCTCGACGTGTCAGTGAATGAAGCGGAAGGTAAGATTGATTCGACTCGCGCTGCCGGGCTCTTTGGGCACGCGGTGGACCCAATGGTGCTGCGTTGTGCCGCGCATGATCAGGATGCTGCCCGAAGTCAATGGAAGCTTCGCCACCTTGCCCGTCGTTCGCCTCCGAAGTTCAAATGTTCGCGTCGCACCAAAGCTTAGCGAGGCGATGACGGGCCGCGCGCCCAATTCGCGCTCGTTATCGGCATGCCAGCCAACGCTGTCGCCTCCGTCCCGGTAGTAGTTGAGCAGCACACTGTTGAAAGCGCACCCGGCGAAGCGTTCCGCCTTGGACTTCAGCGCGAGCAGGACCGGTGTCCACGGCAGCGGGTGGTTCCTGATGCCGGAATAGACATACGTCTTCCCGTCATCTCCGTGCCAGGCCGTCAGCCGCGGCTGGGGCACTTCCCTGCAACCAAAGCGCATGACGTCCTGGCGCCACTTGATTTGCGCCTTCAGCTGTTCGAAAATCCGCGCGCTCTCCCCGGCCGTGAAAAAGTCAGACTTGATCACGATGTCGGGGCCGTCATCGAACAGGTCAGTCAAGTGCGTTACTCCCGTGCGCTCACCATCGCTTGGACCGTCCAGTGCGCGCGTTGTCATAGCGAAACGATGCCAAGGGTCTACAGCTGCAAAGCTACTCAGAGGAGGACCGACGTTGGGCGGCCGGCAGCTTCGCGCCCGGCGCGGCTGCACCTGCGGAACGATGAGATAATATCGCCATGCATGCACCACAACCGATGTCTCTCCGCGGTCGCTTGCAAGAACTTCTGGCGATACCGGAGAGTCAGCGAACTGATGCCCAATGGGATGAGATCCATGAGCTTGAAATCAAGCTCTCTTCCGCAAATCGTGAGCAGCCTCCGGATCAAGGCGCTCGGCGAAACACCCCCGTGATCGCCGCCCGTCATCCTAAATCCAGCGGCGGCGCGCAGGGCAAGAAGCCGTTCACGAAAGTCCACAAGAGGCGACCCAAGCAGAATCCGCCGTGACGCGTAGTCGTCGAATAGCGTTGCGGTAAGCATGTTCTAGCATGAAGGTGCACCTCCCAGTTCACCCCGGTGTGGTAAACACTGTCAAAACCCCGGTGTACCCGTAGAGGTGATGCCTCGCGATTTCGCCACCGGCGAAAAAGCCGACTAGCGACACGTCACCCAGGGCCTTGCGCACCGTCTGCAGCTCGGCATGCCGCGCTCCGAAGTGCGGGCCGCCGCGTCCTGAGCAACTGACATAGACCGCGCCCGCCATCTGCCGGCCCGCGCCGCTTTCTATTTCATCGCGGATTTCCGTCGCGATGCGCACCAAGTCGAGCTGTGCGGCTTCCGCGTTGCGCGTGCAAAAAGCCAGGCGCATGCCGGGCTCGATCTCCTCGGCAATCGCCAGGACGTGGTGCTGTCGGTCCACACCCACCAGGTGCCGCACGACGGTGTCCGCGCCGAACTGTCCGGGCCGTGTCGGCACGTCCTCGGCAGCGGTGATCAAGCCCACCAGCGTCGCGGACAGCGCCTGCGACAACTCGTCATCCGGCAGGTCCCGCTCGAGCCCCAGATCTTGCAGCACGCAATCGAGCGCGGGCCTGCCGTCCAGGCTGACCACGAAATTGCGCTCGGCTTGGGTGACTTTGCGCACCGGTCCGATCGGCTGGCAGCCCTGGGTCACGCGCGAGATCAGGCCGACTTCGGGGCCGAAGGCCACGCCCGACAAACCGCCCGTGAACACGCCATCCGCCATGTGTACCGCTCGGTTGCGCGCCGACGACAGCCCGCCGAACAGATAACCGGTGGCTGTGCGCGTGCTCAACTCCTGCAACAACTCCTGCAAGTTGGGCGTGCTGCCCTCGGCATGAACCAGCGCGGTATGGGCCACGAATCCGGACGATGCCGCGGGCACCGGCTGCAGGCCCGAGAATAGCCGGAACGATTCGCGCGGCAGCGGCGCGACCATCAGCACCACGGCCGGCTCGTCGATGTATTCGACGCCGCTGGCGGCCACGCCCACACCAATCGTGCCGACCCAGGCCACGCCGGGCAAGCGCAGGCGCAGCTCATCGAGGATCGCTTCGGCCGCCGGCGCGTAATAATCGCTCAGATAACACCAGCCCAGCGTGAACGGGGCGGATTCACCCTGCTGTGCGGCACGCGCGGCGATCTGGGTTTGAATTTGCCTCTGGCAATGGGCCAAGGCCACACGCCAATCGACGTTGGCGGCATGAGCCTGGACAAATGAAGCGAGAGACATATCCGTAACCTGTCCCAGAAGAAAGCAAACCTGACACCGGCCGGCAGGGCGTCTCTATAGGCGCTGCGCGTCACGCAGTGTCAACTTTACCCTCTCTCCAAAGGAAGCAATCAAGCTGAGACAGTACCATCAACCGAAGGTGTCGATAATGCAACCATTCTTATGCCGCCTCCTTGTCTCACGCGATCTCGGGAGCCCTGCCGGCTCTACTCGAGGCTTTCACGCCGGCGTACCGGACCATGCCCCCTGCACCTCGGCGATCAGTGCCGCCGAGCGTTCTTCGTACCGTGGCGAAAAATGGAACGGCACGACCGCCTTGGCTCCAACGCTGCGGGCGATCTCGCCGGCCTGGCGTGCCGTCAGGTGATTCTTGCGCGCCCCATGCTCCGCGTCCTCGTCCAAGAAAACGCTTTCGATGAAAAGCAAGTCAACGTCGGCGAGCAGTTGCGAAAGCGTCTGCAGGTTCGCCTCCGTGTAGCGGAGGTCCGTAACATAGCCAATGCGCTGCCCGGGAACGACGTCGAGGATCAGCTGACTCAGTTCACTGACCTGTCGGGTCATGGCGTGCTCGCCATGCCGGTCACGCCATTGCACCAGAATCGGCGTCTCGTCCGGTGCGCCGGTCAGAACCGCCTGTTTCAGTTCGCGCAACCACGACCCCGTCGACAGCCCGAGTGCCGTGACGCGATCCTTCCCCACATTGACGTGCGCTTTCTCCTCGATTGCGTACGAGAGGCACGCGATATCGTGGTCGACAAAGCGGCCACGAACGCGAAACGTCATTTCTTCGTGCAGCACGTCATCGGGTAGTTCAAACGAAGCCCACGCTTCGCGCTCGAATCCTCTCCGGCTCGAAAAACGAGCACGCTGCCCGCGACCATCCACTCCGATTTCATGCACGTCGATCACCAACTCGACCTCGTAGCGGTGCACGACGTTCCAGGTGTACGCGCGCAGCTTGTGTTCGACCTGCGCGACGAACTCGGGCCCGCCAAACAACACGACGTGCGCCTTGCGCCCGAGCACGACGCGCAGCAGATGATCGAACCCGGAAAAGTGATCCATGTGCGTATGGGTGACAAAGACGTGCGACAGGCGCATCAGCTTGCGCGGCGGCAGCACGCTGATGTCGCCGAGATCGAAAAGCAGTGCCCGCCGTTCGTCGCGAAAGTCGACATACAGGGCCGGGTCGCCGAACGCGTCGTTGACGAGACGAGCTTCGAAGAGGGAGCGCATGGATTGATCACTGCGGCGCGTGAATTGCCTTTGGTGAGCCTAGCCAGATAAGCGCTATGGCTAGCTGTCTGCGGTCGCATCGCTTAGCGATGCGCTGCAATTTTACGACTTTCGGTACCGCCGTGCAGCCGGCAAACGCGAGCGCGCCCGCAGTGCGCAGCTGTGAAGGCGAAGCTCGGGGCGAAGGCTCCGGCTGAGAGAAATCTGCAGCTTATGCGCGCGCCAAGCGGCGCGATCTGTCGCAAGCCACTACGCTCGGCGTCGCGGGCATGCCGGCGTCGTGACGCGCAATCAGATGCACGCCGACCTCGGCCAGAGAACGGCATCCCAGCTGTCCAAGCGCCCGATCGATCGCGCTGGTGAGCCATTCCGCTCTCGCAGCGTGGAAGCAATGGAACGCGCCCCGAGGTACGATCCACCGCCGCGATCTCGACCACAAGATGGTCATACTGCGCGAGACCGGTTTTGGTGACAAGCTGTCGAAACGGGACCCGGTTCAGCAGACGGACAACGCCCAGTCATGCGCCGACGCGCGACCGGCCAAGATAAGTTGGCACGATGTCCTCGATCGGTTTCGGCTGGATGTTCAGCTCATGCAGACCCGGCAGGGTCCCACTCGCCACATTGTCCGCCTTCAGCAGGTCGACCTGGCCGGTGGTGAGCGGCGGGTTCGGCAGCATTTCGAACAACCGCGCCTGAACTTGAGCCACTGCGAGGGGTACTGGCACGATCAATCGCCGTTTGCCCATGATGCGTAGCGCGATGCTGAAGAGCTCGCGCAGTGTGTACACCGTAGGGCCTGCGAGCTCGTACGTCCGGCCCGCGGTCCCGGGGTCGGCGAGGATGCGCGCAACACCTTCTGCCACGTCCTCCACATAAACCGGTTGCAGGCGCGCGTGGCCGTCGCCGATCAGTGGCAGCACTGGGAGCAGTCGGGCGAGATGGGCGAGCGTGCCGAACAGCGCGTCGCCGGGTCCGAACATGGCACTCGGGCGAACGATGGTCGCACCCGGAAATGCGTGCTCGACCGCGCGTTCGCCACGGCCGCGCGCGCGGATGTACGGAGAACCGGACTCAGGATC
>VBCY01000344.1 GCA_005882995.1 Betaproteobacteria bacterium | reverse complement strand
CACTTCGGGACGGCAGTCTTCGCCTCTCCTCCCCGGACATTCAACCGGCCGGATCCCCTGGGCTACACGGATTCCTCGTTTACTGTGTACCAACCGCCGGCAGCCGCGACGCAAGCCTGCGGAGGCAAGAACTACCTCATTTTCATCGGTAACGGCTTTCCGAATTCGGACACGCCGCCGACCCTGAACAACATGAAGGACCGCCTTGCCGGTGTCGGAGGCAGCACGACTCAGATCCCCATGCCGGTCCTCACGACCAAGACATCGACGAGCTCGACGAATCTGGGTTATTCATCGGCGTGCTATAACAACAACGGCGGTGGACAAAACAGCTGCAGCTCGGCCAACGCTGGCACCTGCGGATCGGGCTACGACACCTGCAGCTGCGGCACTCCGACAACGACAAGCGGGTGCGGCGGCGGGAAGGTCAAGTACTCGATCCTGGGCGGCATTACCACAACGACGGTCACGCCAACGGGCGTGTCGTGTCAGCCCGGGGCGCCCGGTTGCCCCATTTCGGCCAACGACACGCGTTATGCCGACGAATGGACACGGTTTCTCTATCTTACCGACGTCAATTCGGCCACCGGCCAGCAGAACGTGACCACGTTCACCGTCGACGTTTTCAATGCTGCTCAGAACGCTCTTCAAACCTCCTTGTTGTACAGCATGGCAAGCTCCGGCGGTGGACAGTACTACGCGGCGAAGAACAAAGATGATCTTGTCTTCGGTCTCGGCGACATCTTTGCCAAAATCCAGGCCATCAATAGCGTGTTTGCTTCTGCGAGCCTGCCAGTAAGCGCAACCAATCGTGCGATAAACGCGAACGAGGTCTACATCGGGGTGTTCCGCCCGGACGCGGGCGCAATGCCGCTCTGGCCTGGGAACATGAAGCGCTACACGATAGGCAACTTCAACGGGAGCTTCGATCTTGCCGACGCGTCGGGCGCAGAGGCAGTCAATACGGTTACCGGCTTTCTCGACGATTGCGCCACGAGCTGGTGGACGAGCGACTCCAACAAGTACTGGTGGGCGGTAGCCAGCAATCCGCCGCCGTATGGCAAGTGCCCGCAGTCGCCGAAGAACACATTCGATCCGTACTCCGACGCCCCTGATGGCCCCAAAGTGGAAAAGGGATCAGTCGCGGAAATCGTCCGTCAGGGAAACAATCCTAGCGCGGCACCAACGTGGGCTTGGAATCGGATGCTCTATACCAAAGGGTTCGTCCCCTTCAACAAGGCGAACTCGGGCATGGCCGATGCCGACGTCGATTTCATCCGCGGGCTCAACGTCGACGCTGCGGGGACCTATCTCACTTACCAGTACGATCCTATAGACCCAACGAAAATTACCACGATCCGCCCCACCGTCCACGGCGATGTCGTCCATTCAAGGCCGATGCCGATCAACTACGGGGGCGGACAGACAGTGATCTATTACGGCGCGAACGATGGGACCTTCCGCGCTGCCGACTCCAGGACCGGTAAGGAGCTCTGGGCGTACGTCGCGCCGGAGTTCTACCCGACACTTCCCCGGTTGCGTCAGAACAGCCCGCTTATCAGCTACAGCTTCCTCAACAATCTCAATATTTCGCCGCCGCCCCTGCCGAAGAACTACTATTTCGACGGCTCGAGCGGCGTCTACCAGCCTTTGGATAATTCAAGGGTGTGGATCTATCCGTCGATGCGTCGCGGCGGTCGCATGATCTACGCCTTCAACGTCACGAACCCGTCCTCGCCAAGCCTCAAGTGGAAGGTCGGATGCCCCAACCTGACGGACGACACAAACTGCACTAGCGGCTTCTCTGCTATTGGGCAGACGTGGTCGGCGCCCACCGTGGCCACCCTCAAGATTGGCGGCTCGGTGGGCGAAACGCCCGTACCCATCGTAGCGGCAGGCGGAGGCTATGACAATTGCGAAGACGGCTCGCCCAACGCGGCCTGTGCGGTTGCCAAGGGCTCGATCGTCTATATCCTTGACGCAGCCAGCGGTTCTATTCTCCAGTCATTCACGACAAAGGGACGCGTCGTGGCAGATGTGGCGTTCGTCGATCTCGATGGCGACGGCATTCCCGACCTTGGTTACGCCGTCGACACACGCGGCAATATCTACCGACTCAGCTTTGGCTTCTCCAAGTCGGCACCGTTGGCCGCAGGGAGTTGGACGTCGACGCTTATTGCGCAGACCACCGGCGCGAATCGTAAATTGCTTTATGCGCCCGCAGTGTCTCCCGGGTACGACAGCAGCACCGGGAAGTTCTACGTCTATCTCGCTCTTGGAAGCGGTGACCGCGAGCAGCCGCTCGTGACACAGTATCCCTACGCCAACTCGGTGTTGAATCGCTTCTACGTGTTTTTCGACGACATTACATGCCCGAACATAACATGTCCGACCACGGCGAACCTCGACGATGGGACCACAATGCAGGATTTCACGGCCCCGACCACATGCTCGACGTCGCTCGTCATACCCGGGGCCGGCAAATCCGGCTGGTTCATGGACCTCGACGTCTGCGGACCGGGGGCGGTTGACAACTGTACGCCAGGATCTCTGACGAGGGGCGAACAGACCGTGACATCGGCCGTGATTGTCGGCGGATTCGTTGCATTCAGCACCAATCGCGCCATCCCCGCCAAGCCTAATGTGTGTGCCCCGCAGGGCGAGGCACGGGGGTATGCAGTAAACCTCTTGAATGCCTCCGGTGTGATCGGCGTACAGCCGAGCATCTGCGGCGGCGATCGCTCAGGCACCTTCGCGGGGGGCGGGTTGCCGCCTTCGCCGGTGGTGGCCGATGTGAACATCGACGGCCATGTCGTACCGATAGGCATTGGCGTGGTAAACCTCCGTGGCGGCTCCAGTTCAGGCATCGGTAGCCAACGGGTCTTCCAGATGCCGCCTCAGCGTCGCAGTCGCGTTTACTGGCGGCAGGAAGGAGACAACTGACTAGCGCTGGCTGTCAGCTGCAGTCGTTCGGGGTTGCTGATGAAAGTGATTTCCTTACCTTCCTCGAGGATCGGACGAAGCGCACAATGTATCGTCATCATCCAATTGCTGATCGCTTTGCTTGGTGGCCAGGTCCTCCTTGGCATCGGAAGCTTCGGCCTCACAAAACTTCACCACTGCTTGCGCGATTGAGCTCGCAATGACCTTCTGATAGACGGGGTTGCCCAGCAGTATTTCGTCGCTTCGGTTCACGATCAAACCTGCCTCGATGAGGATTGCAGGCATATTTGTCGATTTCAACACAACCAGATCGTCGAACTCATAGATGCCGCGGCGTCCCTCGATGAGAGGCCGATTCTCACCCTGTATGTGCTCGGCATGATGCAAAGTGGGCGTCAGGCATTTGCGCAGAAATTCAGTGCCGACCAATTTAGCAAAGTCGAGACTGCGTTTCGCATCGCCGTTTTTTTCGGAAAAGAACAACGAATAACCGCTGAACACATCGCTGTAGGGCCTGCGCTTGCCGTCGTACGTCCACGTAGACAGATACCGCCGCTGAACCGAATCGTGATGAAGGGACACGAAAAGATTCGCGCCACGTTCGTTGGCCATCTTCGCGCGATCGGTGAGAGCAGCGTCTCCTTTTGTGTTCGTCGAGAAGACTTGGGTGAATTCTCTTTTCTTCAGCTCATCCATCAGAATTTCCGCAAGCCTTGCATTGAATTGAGCCTCAGGAATTCCTCGCGCACTGATGGTGCCGGGGCTCTCGAGGTTGTGACCGGGATCGACAGCAACCACGAACGTTCCTCGATCGCAGGCAGACACTGAACCGACGACCAGCCCATAACCGAGCGCGACACACGACACAAGTCTCGAGACCATCGGCTAGTTCGGTTTGGGTTGGATTCGTTGCTGTTCCGCGGTGATTCTCAGGTCGCCGTCGACTTTCCGTACTACGAGTTCGTCCTGCGCCATCCCGTTTTTGGCGTCGCCGCGATCCGGACTACGTACGTCGTAGGAAATCGTAAAGGACATGGTGGCCGAATCCAGACTGGCAGACCGGACTACGACGATATCGTCCACGATCTCATTATGGACATTTGGCCACCTTCGGTAATAGTTCTGTTTGTCACGCAAGACGAAATCCTTGCTGACGACGCCTTCGTTGAAGTAGCGAACATGATCGTCGTAGAGCTGTAGCAGGTCGGTAGGGTTGCCGCTGTTCGATGTTGCAATGAAACGATGGACGAAGTCTCTGGCCTGTGCTTCGGTGATCGCGTCCGGCAACGGATTGGGCTCGAGGGTCTGTTTCGGCGTGAGAGCTTTGGCGGGCTGCATCGATGGCTCTGCCGCCGGCGGCGGCGACGAAGATGGAACGACCGGCTTCTCACCGCCGGAAGACCATAGGTATAAGCCGCCTACGAGGACTGCGACGACGACGGCGAGCGCGACAATTGAGCCACGCCGGCGTCCGATGCCGGACTCGTTACCCATCGTCTGCCCGCTGAAATCTGAACCCCCTTTGCGTTCTTGCACGACATCGGGGGCGGCCTCCTCGACCGATTCGGGCTCCCACTTAGTGTCTGTCTTGCCTCCCTGCGGCTCGCGTTGCGATGGCCGCGGGTCGCACAACGCAGAACGTAGCTCTTCCAATGCGCGTTCGTAGTCGGCGGTAAAATCGACGTATTGCAGGCGCCTAAGGCGAAAAGGGATATTGCGAGGACGTTCTGTGAATCTGTCGAGGCCGGCGAGAGCACGACTAGCAGGCACGGGCAAGCCTTTAGCGCCGCCTCGACTGCTTGATCCCAGCGTGCACCCTTTGGAATGTCGAGCTGGTCGACCCAGATGTGTTTCCCCGCTTTCCGCAGATCGTTCGCAAGCCTTACGACGAATTCGGAGTCGCTCCGGGCATAGCTGAAGAAGATCGTTTGCGCCTCGCGTGACATCTTGGCCCCCTGATCACGGGTATGCTTCCTATGCTGTCCCCGTAGTTTCGCAGCCTCGCCCCTAGCATGAAACGGCCCGCGTCGGATGGCAAGTACGATCGGCTTCGATCAGGAGCATTGAGCATGCCGTGCGTTTGCCTCCGTTATGAGAAGGCTCTATGCCATCACGCTCAGCACGTTAGCAATCGGGCAATCATCCCGCGACCGACCTTGCGTCAGAGGGACCCGTCGTGGCTCAAGGGGGTTGGCCGCTGGCGGTGGCGCCGGGAGCTTTCGAGATAGGCGGCAGCGCAATGGCCCATTCTTCGTAGATGTCAGCTGCGGACGACTTCCAACGCAACACCCACATGTCCGGGCGCCGAGACACGAGTTCGCCGTGCTCCCCGTGGTCGCCGATTAGTGCGAACCCGTACTGCGCTTCCTGGGGCAGCCCGCAAAATCGAATGTGCGGATTCAAATCGCGCAAATAAGTGTGCGCGATAACGAGCGCCTCATCGAGGTACCGATGCACGTCAACTTGAACCTCGATGGGCTTACGCGGCCGCCCCGGAAATAGTGTGACCAGTTGAGCCAGCGCAGAATCAATCGCGGTGAAAATATCTGCAAAGTCAGAATCTCGTTGTTGAGCAAGCTGCCGAATGACGACCCGATCGCCGGCGACCGGCTTGCCGTCCAACGCCGCTAGGCGCAATGCACTGGGGGCGTGTTCACAGAACAGCGTTCTTCGCACGACGGCCTGACCCGTTTGACGGTAGCCAATCACTAGATACGTATGAGTGCAGCAGTCCGGGACCAGCTCGTACCCAAACAGCCCATCTTCGATGATGGGAAGCAATTCGAGCGAAACATTGCTTGGTAGTGTGTGGCGAGCGGCGGCAACAGCCAATTGCGCTCGAAGAACCGGCAACAGAGTCTTCGCTTCAGAGAGCCGGGGACAGAAGCCCGTCAGCATCTTCAACCCTTGCTGGAGAGGTACCGTGAAGTCCGATTGGAGTCCCCATGGACGGCCCGCGCCAGTTTTTTCCAAAGCGCATAAAAAAGTCCCCGTAACCATTTGAATTTCTACTCGGGACTATGGGCGTACGCAACACCTATCAGTGGCGATCGCCGCAAAAGAGGTCGTGATCTCCGTCTGCAGGGGCGGTCCTCACGACGCATGCGGTATTTCGCAAAGGCTGTCGACAGAAACGGGCGCGACGTTCGATATCGTCACGGCCCCGACGACAGCACCGATGCTCGCAGGATGCGCGACCGAGCTTGCGAGCACGGTGTCGACTAAGCAGATATGAGTTTTCCTAACCGCAATTCGACCTTGCAGACAATGTCGGATGACTTCGAACTGCGTTCCCCAAAATGACCGAGAACGCCGAAGCGGACGTTCGGCTCGCGCTGCGGACGTATGAGCGTCGCGACGTCAGCGAGACGTGCGTCGGCGAACTGTCGCAAGTCCCCGTAGACCGAATCCAAGCATCGCGCACGCCGACAGTCGGTCGTGCGCGTCCTCGTCGTCGCACCCTGAGTCCCTTCCGTTTTCGTTGTGGGGTGTCTCCCCTTCGCCCAACTGGAGAGCGGCGCGGATCTAGCATGCCGATCCGCGCCGTGTCGAGTGAGCCGCGACCGTCAACGGCAGACGAAGCTCGATGCGTCGCTGGTCGGGCCGGAGCCGCCGTAATACGCGGAAGCTGGGTATGGGCACAGCGGGCGCGTGTACGTCGTGGCTCCGCTCTCGACGTGCGAAGCGACAACGCGCTGCGGCGGTACGCCCGCCTCCACCCATTGCGTGAGCGGAGTCAGGAAGTCGAACGTGGTCGGTCCGGGACCGCCCGCGCAGTGATACATTCCCGGCACGAGGAACAAGCGCGCGAATACCTGTACCTTGCCAAGCGCCATGCTGCGCCTAAACTCGGGATCGGACACCAGCGGCACTTGCTGCAGCTCGAGGTCGATCACGTTCTGATAATAGTTGATGGTGTTCTCCGGCGGGATCAGTGGATCGGCGTAGCCGTGATACAGGATGAGCCTGCCGCCTCGCGCGCGTAGCGGGAACACGTTCGGATCGGTCGAGTTCGTGATCGGCGCGAAGATCGCGTTATTGAGCGCGACGTCGCTGTC
>VBCY01000343.1 GCA_005882995.1 Betaproteobacteria bacterium | reverse complement strand
TGAACATTTGTACATCGATTGCTGCGGCGGCTCCTTGCTCGCGCGCATGCAATCGAGCACGAATTCGACACGGGCCTGCGTTGGAAAGTCATTCGCGCATGCGAACGGCGCGGCAAAAGCTGCGAAAAACACGGCGAAGTGGAGTCGAATCATCGTTTATTTCAAGGCAGTTTCTGTCAGCTGACGATTCGGGGGACTAAAGTGCAACAACGATGTCTCATCGAAAGTTGCGGAGCCCCAATTCAACTTCAAGCTTGGCAGCAAGATTCTCGTCGAGCATGCCAACCTTGGCTTGGGCGCGCCGAAGCCCCGGGTTGTCACCCAGCGACGCGTAAGCGATCGCCAAGCCATACCACGCGGCCGGCTCATCCGGCGCCAATCGCAGTGCGTCACTGAACGCCAGGACCGCAGCACGCGGATGTTCTAGGTTTTGCAATGCCTTGCCGCGAGAGAGCAGCGGTTCAGCATTGTCCGGAAATGCGGAAGACCATCGGTCTGTGAGATCGAGTACCGCATCCCAGCGTCCTTCGGTCTCCAGCAAGCTCACCCGCATGAAATAAGGCAGGGCATCCGCATCGCGCTGCCAAAAAGGTCGCTCTCCGTGGATCGCGTACAGCGCGCTCCACTGGTTATCCATTGGCAAACGATCGCGGATCCATTCCACCGGCAATGAATAGAAACCGCTTCCCTTGCCACGCGCTCGAAAGGTGAGCAGACCGACAAGTGCTCCGCTGGCATCGAACAATCCACCGCCACTTGAGCCGGAAGTGAACGCAGTATCCGATTCGACGATATGGCCCGCCTCCATGGAGTGCAGCGCCAGAACGTGGCCCATTTTCAGAGAAATGGCGGTGCCTCCTGTAAAGCCGAGCGCCGCGACCGGCTGCCCGACGCGCAACGATTCAGCGGCACCCAGCACGATGGAATCGCCACGCCATGTCGGCACGCGCAGGAAGCACAGGTCGTGCAGCGTATCGACATATTGATCGGTAGCTTCCCAAAGGCGGCCCAAGCCGGAGATCCGCACGACATTCGCGTCGCGGATGACGTGGCAGTTCGTCACCACGACCGAGGGCGCAACGGTTACTCCCGAACCCACCGACAACGCGCCGTCTTCCCTGTTGGCCTCGACCCTCACCACGCTGTTGGAGAGCGCCACATACATTTCCCGGCTCGGCGTTTCATTGTGCACGCCTGCGGCAAACGCCATCAGAGCCAACGCACTCGTGAAGACGCAAAGCGACATCGCAGTGCGCATTTTCTCAGCGTCGCGGTGCGCGGCGCACGTAGTGCAGTTCATGCCGCATTGCGCGGCGGAACCGTCGCATCATATTAGGGCCTGTTAACGCTATGGGCGCAAACGCGAACGGGTGGCATGGGGAGCGGTCAAGGCGAGGAGAGCAACAAAGAGTGGCGCCCCATGCCACCCGTTCTCGTCGGGTTGCTGCCGAAAACGCCTATCGCTGCGTTGCAAAGGCTCGCCGGGTGCCCAACCCGCCTTCCCCTTTGTGCCTTGCGCTGAGCGTTTTCGGCTGTGCAACGCGTTCGTGTCCATAGCGTTAACAGGCCCTAGTCTCGGCTTCTATTGCAGCAAGTCGCCGTGCTCGTTGACCAGTGGAACGTTATATTCGCGCAGGATTTGGCTGATTGCCGTCCGATTCTCGGTAATCAGCTTTTCAACGGTCTCTTTCCATTCACGCTCACCATAACGCACGCCCATCGCGATTTCGTAGTCGAACTTTACGCCCGGCTCGGACTTGAGTGGAACAAGAACGAGGTCGACATTCCGCACCCGCTTCGCATAGTAGCCGGCAATAGGTCCCCACACGATCGCCGCATCGATCTTTCCCTGGGCGAGATCTTTTTCGATGATCTCCCCCGGGTACTGCTCGGGATTGGGCGATAGGATGGGATAGGGCTTAGCCTGCTCTTCCAGGCCATGCTTCACCAACCATGTCGAGCCCGGCGATCGGTCGTAGATGCCGATCATCAACTTGGCCTTCTTCTCGGGGCTCAACGCGAACAGGTCTGTTCCGGTCTTGATCTGATCGAGCCCCTTGCCCTTCGGGTAGACCAGTATGTAAGTCGAGCGGTAATACGGGATGGTGGTGTTGGTCTGATCATATCCTGCCGGAACACTCATCACGATGTCGCATCGAAAGTCTTGCTCTGGCAACTTGTAGCGTAGCGTGTTGCGCACGAAGTTCATCCGCTGCGGAAAAGCGTAACTCTGCACCGGGACCCCCAGTTTCTGTGCGAACAAGTCGGCAATATGGTTCTCGAACCCCTCGCCCTGGCTATTGGCAAATGGCAGATTGCTAGGGTCGATGCATGGGCGAAATGCCTTCACGGGAGATTCGTTTTGTGCGAGAGCCCAGCCGACCATCGAATTGAGAAGTCCGGCTAGGAAGCAGGCTCGCAAAGATGCGCTCGACACCGCCATCTCAAATCGCCCGCCAAGATCCAGGGCTGCAATCCCAGCGTTTCATTGCTTTAGCTCCTCAACACGGGCTTGCGTAATATCACCATTCGAGCGTCCCTTTAGATAGGCGTACAAATCGTCGGTGTGCTCCATGACTGTAGGGCTTGTCTTGAAGCTGGGCATGCCCTTGTCGAGTCGCCCTTCCGTTACCACCTTGACGAATTCCTCCTTGCTAAGCGTCTTCATGCTTTCAATGAGCGACGGCCCGACGAGCCCCTGCTGGTTTGCGCCGTGACAGCGATCGCAGGCTGCTGATCGCCACGCGCGGAATCCATTCATCGTATTTGAGTCGACCTTGGTCCCATCGACAACCTTGTACAAGCTTTTGCCCGCTCCAGCGTCTTTGTGTTGCGCAGATGCGGGAACAGTTATCAGGGCGCTCACCATCATGAGCACCACGGTACAAGCCACTAGCGGCGTAATAGGCGTGAAACTCATAAACGACTTGTGAACGAGCGGTGAGTTGACGCTGGGACACCCCCGGTACCGCATCGGTTCCAGCGGCACCGCGGATGAGAGCAACAGAGCGCCGGCGCGGACGACGCGCCGGCGCCATGGCGCTATCAGCAACTAGTTGGGCAGCGCAAATACCGTAAGCGTGCCGCCCAATTCGGTGTAGTCACGAAGCTCCTTGTAGCCACCGACCGCGCCCAGGCCATCGGTGCCGTGCTCGGGATCGAGACCCGCGGCCATGCCGATGCCTGCCCAACCGCCGATTCCGGAGAACACGCCGATGTATTGCTTGCCCTTGTGTTCATAAGTGAAGACGTTGCCGATAATTCCTGATGGCGTCTTGAACTTGAACAATTCCTTGTTGATATCGTTCGCATCGACGCATTTCAGGTAACCCTCGAGCGTGCCGTAGCAGGCGATACCACCAGCGGTTGTCAGCACCCCGCTCCACACCGAGAACTTCTCGTCCTTGGATTGCGCGATCTTTCCCGAGCTCGCGTCCCAGACGATTAAGTTACCCATGTTCGTTCCACCGGGAGCGGGAAACATCGAAAGCGTTGCGCCGACGTACGGCTGTCCCGCGACATAGTCGATCTTGAAGGGTTCGTAATCCATGCACACGTGGTTCGTCGGCACGTAGAACATGTTGTTGCTAGGATTAAAGGCGGCCGGTTGCTCGTCTTTGGATCCCAAGGCTGCCGGGCAGACGCCCTTGGTGTTCACGTCCGGGCCGTTTTGGGCGGTCGAGTACTTTTTGACCACCTGCGGTCTGCCCGTCTTCATGTCGACGTTGGTCGCCCAATTGACCGCCGGATCGAATTTCTCGGCGACCAGCAGAGCGCCCGTAGTCCGATCCAGTGTGTAACCGAAGCCGTTGCGATCGAAGTGGACCAGCGCCTTGGTCGGCTTGCCTTTGACATTGATGTCGGCAAGGATCATTTCGTTGATGCCGTCGAAGTCCCACTCGTCATACGGCGTCATCTGGTACGCCCACTTGGCCATTCCGGTGTCGACATCGCGGGCAAATACAGTCATCGACCATTTGTTGTCGCCGGGGCGCTGGGATGGATTCCAGGTCGATGGATTTCCCGTGCCGTAGTAGAGCAGGTTGAGCGCCTTGTCATAGCTGTACCAGCCCCATGTGGTGCCTCCGCCTGTCTTCCATTGATCGCCCTTCCATGTCTTGAGCGATGAGTCCTTGCCCACGGGCTTGAGTGCGCCATCGGTCCAGGTCATCGTCTTGTCCGGATCGATCAGCATTTCGGCGTCGGGACCAACGCTGTATGCCTTCCACACCTGCTTACCGGTGTTGATGTCATAGGCGGCGAGAAAACCTCTGACGCCCCATTCTCCGCCGGAGATCCCGGTGATGACCTTGTCCTTGAAGACGTGCGGCGCGTTCGTGTTCACTGCACCGACCTTGGGGTCACCGTTCTTGACCGACCAGAGCACCTTTCCGGTGCCTGCGTCGAGGGCGACGAGCGTGCTATCGGCCTGCTGCAAGAAAATCTTGTTTTCCGCGTACGCGAGACCCCTGTAGACAGTGTCGCAGCACATCTGTGGAATCACCGCTGCATCCTGTTTCGGTTCATAACGCCACTTGATCTTTTGTGTATCAAGGTCGAGAGCGAATACCTTGTTGGGGAAAGGCGTATGAATGTACATCGTGCCGTTGATGACCAACGGCGAGCCCTCGTGACCACGGAGTACTCCGGTCGAGAACAGCCACGCAACCTGCATCTTGCCGACATTCTGCGCATTGATTTGCTTGAGCTTGCTATAGCGCTGGTTGTACATGTCGCCAGCCTGCATGGCCCAATTGCCCGGATTTGAGATCAATTGCTCGAGATCTGAGTTAGCCGACGCCCCTACAGGCAGCAACAGCGCTGCTGACATCCCTGCAATGGACAAGGGTTTAAGTGCGATGCGCATGGATCCCTCCAATGATTACGATTTACGACTAATGAAAGACAACCGCCGCAGGATGCCCTTATTATTTCGACACGGTCGTCAACGTACCGAGACTAGTGTCGCGCTACTGTCCGATGAAGTCAATTTGCTCAGTACAAGTTGAAAGTATCCTTTCCTGCCACTCCGATGCTTATGTTGCAATGCACAATACAAGGTCGTTGTACGCCCCCGGGGTTCCCTGGCATGACATCGCCCGGTAAGGTCGTGAAACTGATTCTCCCCTTAGCGGCGTTCGCGCTTTTCATGGGTAAGGCACAAGCCGAGACCGTCAAGGTTGCCGACGGCGTGTACGCGATACTTGGGACTGGTGGCGAGATCTCCCGGGACAACGGTGGCCGGACCGCGAACGTGGCGTTCATCGTCGGTTCGCGGGGCATTGCGGTGGTCGATACCGGCGCTTCTTACCGCCAAGGCGAGGAAATCATTGCCGCCGTCGCCAACATATCGAGTTTGCCGATCGTTGTCGCAATCCTCACCCACCCGGGTCAGGAAGCTGTTTTCGGAGCTGCAGCATTCCGCGCGCGCGGAATATCGGTGCTGGCGCACCGTAGCAGTGCCGAATTGATTGTGTCGCGTTGCGAGATGTGCCTGCAAAACCTGCGCTCCGTGCTGGGCGAGAATTTCATGGCAGAGACCCGCGTGGTCACGCCCGATCGATTGATCGACGCCAGTCAAATGCTCGCATCAATTGGGCGCCCGCTACGCCTGATCGCACCGGCATGGTCGAGCGCACCCGGCGCCATCGCGGTTTTCGATGAGGCCACTTCGACGCTCATAACCGGTAGTCTCGTTTCGATCAAACGCATACCCGATATGCGTGACGCGGACGTCAAGGGCTGGCTCAAGGCGCTAACCGAGCTTCGCGCTCTCCGGTGCCGATATCTTATTCCCGGCTATGGTCCGATCGGAACCTGCGCCGAAGTCAAAGACTTCATGCGCTACTTCACCGAGCTCGAGAATCGGGTCGCTGCGTTGATGCGTCAGGGGATCGGGCTGGCCGGATTACAAAGCCGATGCGACCTGCCTGAATTCGCGCAGTGGGACCAATACGGCGAGCTGCATCCGCAAAACGCTAATCGCACCTACCTTCGCATCGAAAAATCGCACTTTCAATAGTCGGCGCAAGAGCGAAAGGACATACGTGCGCCGCCGGCGCGAATATCATCAGGTACGCGGCGCATCAATACACCGCGCGATCGCGGTTGGTCGCTTTGTCCAGGCCTTTGGCTTGCTCCATACCGCGAACGTTCTTCAGTATCGTTCCATCCAGATCGGCTTCCGCGAAGTCTGCACCTTTCACGTTTGCGTCGGTCAAGTCGGCGCCGGACAGCTTGACTCGATACAGATTGGCGTTTGTCAAGTCGGCTCCGCGCAGGTTGGCAAACATCATGAGCGAGCGACTCAGGTTCGCATCGTGCAAGTCGGCACCTGCAAGGTTAGCGCCGCTGAGATCCGTGCGCATCTGACCCATTCCCTGATTCCTCATATCTACGCTCAGGTTCGCCGCGCTTAAATCGGCGCCAGCCAGATCCGCGCCAGGAAGCTCGGCAATCATGCGCACGCCGCTCAGGTTGGCGCGGCTGAGCTTCGGCTTTTCCTTCACCGGTCCTCCCTGAATCACTAAGCCGAGCATGGAGCTGCCTGAAAGATCGGCGCCGCTGAAGTCAGTACCCATGACCCAGCTGCCATTCAGGTTCGCCCGCCTTAGTTTTGCTCCGGCAAGGTTGGATGACACCAGACGGGAGGCAAATAGATTTGCGCCTGATAGATCGGCACGCTTGAAATCAATGTTGCTCAGATCGAGATCCGAAAGATCCCTGTTCCTTAGGTCGACGAGTCCCGAACTGGCAGGACCGGATAGAAGCTGTCGCACCTGATCGGCGGTGAAATCGGCCGCAAAGGACGGTTGAGACGCACTCACTTCAAAAACGACGAGGGCGACCCAGTGCACTAGTCGCGGATTCATGCGCATGTCGATCATTGCGAAGGACAATCCATCGTATCTTCGTTGTCGCTCGATCACGTCGTCGTGTAGCATATTCACTTGCGCACGTTTCGTCACGCGCCTGTTACGAGAGTCGACGTCGGCACTGGGTGACCAGTGACGTGAGGAGAGAGCATGCCCATGACAGGATTGGCGCGCGCGGCGGCAGCCGCCGCGTGGCTTTGCACAAGCGCGTTCGGTGCGCCCTTTGCCTACGTATCGAATGAAGGGTCGGCATCCGTTTCGGTGATCGACACGGCGACGAACAAAGTCACTGCGACCTTCAAGGTCGGAACCAAACCCCGGGGCATCGCGCTTTCACAGGACGGCAAACTTCTTTACATCAGCGATCAGGCGAGCAACTCGTTGCTTACCATCGATTCCGCCAGCGGAATGGTGATTACGCGGACAACCTTGGGCGAATCTCCCGAGGCTCTTTACCTTTCACCAGACGGCAAATGGCTCTCCGTGGCGATCGAGGAGAACGACATGGTCCTGCTCGTCGATACCTCGAGGGGCAGTGTCCAGAAGCGCATCAAGATGCGCGGCAAGAATCCGGAACACGCGGTGTTCAGCCCGGACGGAAAATGGCTGTACGTCAGCAGCGAAGAGGCAGACAGCGTGGATATCGTCGACCTGGCCAAGGGTGAGGTGATCAAATCGGTAAAGGTCGGCGACCGGCCACGCGGAATTGGCTTCCTGCCCGACGGAAGCCGCGCCTACGTCGCGGCCGAGAATGCCGACACAGTCAATGTATTCGATGTCGAAAAGGCCGAAGTCATCGAGCGCATCAAGGCCGGCAGCCGATCGAACGGGGTCACCGTGCATCCGAACGGCAAGCACGTATACGTATCCTCGGGCGGCGAAGGCACAGTGCAGGTGATCGACACGCAAACCAATGCCATCATCGCGAAGATTCCCGTCGGCAAGCGTCCCTGGAACATGGCAATCACTGCGGACGGCAGCAAGCTCTATGTCGCTTGCGGGCGTTCCAACGCTGTTGCCGTCATCGACACGGCGACGAATATGAAAATCGCCGATATCCCCGTCGGCGAGCTGCCTTGGGGTGTGGCGACTCGCTGATTCGCGCTCGTTGACGATTGCGCAAGCAAGGCGCACCGATCCTTGTCGCGGCACGCAGCTGGCACGTCTTGTTGCTCGCGTTCGCTACGCTGGGGTCCGTGGCTCACGGGCAGAATCCCGCGGAAGTATTCGAGCTGCCGACTCTCGAGGTGATCGGAACGACGCCGCTGCCGGGCCTGGGGACGGCATTAAAAGATGTTCCGGCGAACGTTCAGATATTCAACCGACGCGATTTCGACCGGCAACGGCCCTTCGACCTCACCGACTTCCTGGGCCGCAATGCCAACAGCGTGGCGTCCGGCTCGGCGCAGGGTAACGCGTATCAGCAAGACCTCGTCTTTCGCGGTTTCACCGCCTCGCCTCTATTGGGGACGCCCCAGGGGCTGTCGGTATTCCAGGATGGAGTGCGCATCAATGAGCCGTTTGGAGACGTCGTCAACTGGGACTTGCTCGCGCCCTCCGCCATTTCCAGCATCCAGCTCGTTCCCGGCTCGATCCCGGCATTCGGCCTCAACACCCTGGGCGGCGCGCTGGCGATCTATACCCGCAGCGGTGCGCAATATCCGGGCGGTGTCGTGGAGCTCTCCGGGGGATCGTTCGGTCGCAAGGCGGCCGAATTCGAGTACGGCGGTAAGGAGGATCGGATCGACTACTTCGCCACCGCGAATTTCTCGGATGAAAAGGGCTGGGCCGAACACAACCCAAGCCGCATCAAGCAGTTCTTCGGCAAGCTTGGCTACCAGGACGAGATCACCGATCTTGACCTGAGCATTACACTTGCGGACAACACGCTGCAGGGAACGCAAACGCTTCCAGAAAGCTGGTTGGACACGCCCAAGCAAGCCTATACGTTCCCTGACATCAATGAAAACCGGCTTGCCTTCGTGACTGCCAAGGGAAGCCGTTTCGCGAGCGAGTCGGCGCTAATCGGAGGCACTGCATACTACCGTCACTATCGCAATAACAACATCAGCAGCAACGTCAACAACGATTACGGTCTGGTCAATCCGGACAGCGGATTGCAACAGACGAACGAGGCGACCAACGATCAAGCATCGATTGACCAGAGGAGCTGGGGCATCGGCTCGCAATTGACGCTGACCGACGACCTCGCGGGTCGAAAGAATCAATTCGTTCTCGGAGCGAGCGGTGACTTCGGCGACACTGGATTCACGCAGCAGTCACAGACGGCGACGTTCACCACCGACCGCAACACCATCGCGACGGGACCCTTCGTCCCGGAGACGAACGTCGGAACCACCAACCGTTACCTGGGCGCCTATTTTGCCGACACGCTCGCGATAGACGAGCAGTGGATACTGACGCTTGCCGGCCGCTACAACTACGCCCGCGTCGCGATCGCCGATCGTAGCGGCCAAGATCCAGGTCTCAACGGGTCCTATACCTTCGTACGCTTCAATCCCGCGATCGGGATCAACTTCAACCCTCGGCCTTCGCTGACCGCGTACGTCAGTTACAACGAAGGCAACCGCGCACCGACGCCCATCGAGCTGACCTGCGCCAATGCAAACGCGCCGTGCAAACTGCCCAACGTCTTTCTTGCCGATCCACCGCTGCAACAAGTCGTGTCGAAAACGATCGAGGCAGGGGGTCGTGGAAAAGTCGACTCAAGCCTGCAGTGGGCTGCAGCGATCTATCGAACCGATCTCGACAACGACATCCAATTCATCGCCAGTGGCAGCGGTGCCACCAACATCGGCTACTTTCAGAACGTCGGTCCAACCCGGCGGCAGGGGATCGAATTAACCGGATCCACACAATCCGGTGACGTTCGTCTGACCTTGCGCTACAGCTACATCGACGCGACCTATCGTTCGAGCTTCATGGCTGCCAGCGCAAACAACTCCACTGCCACCCAAGGCGCAATCACCGTGCAGCCTGGCGATCGCGTTCCCGGAATTCCGGCCAATTCGGCAAAGCTGCGCGTCGATTGGAGCATCAACGAACACTGGGCGATCGGCGGCACTCTGATCTACGCTTCGAGTCAATACGCGCACGGCGACGAGAACAATGAGGACAGCCACGGTCCTGTCCCTGGTTATTCCGTCGTCAACTTGGACACGCAATGGCAGATAACGCCAAACCTCCAATTGTTTGCCAACATCAGCAATCTCTTCAATCGTCAGTATCAGACCGTCGGCCTTCTCGGCGCCAACGCTTTCAGCGGGCCCGATCGCACTTTCGGCCTCGCGGTCGGGATCGATCCCGTTTCTGAACAATTTCGGGGGCTTGGTGCGCCGCGTGGCTTCTGGCTTGGACTGCGCTATAGCTTTGGCAACACGCACTCAACGGACTGACCGATAATCACGCTCTCCGTGCCGTTATCGTGGGCTTCCTCGCCCCATGTTGCTTCCATGACCTCGACGCGACGTCGCGACTTCATTAAGGCGCTGGGCGGTTTAGGCCTGTCCGCGCTTCCGTTTCGCACGCTGTCCGATCATCACTTGGGCGTAGCCCCAACCACGCAGGATTTTTGTGGTGACGACTCCAGAAGCCGGCCACTTTTCATCCCTGGGCCAGCAGGTCTCTTCGGCAGAATCGGGCTCGATGCACCGTTGCGCATGCGCGCGGCAGCGCTGAACGACGCCGATCGCTCCCCCTGGCCGCTCGGCTTCTCCGTTGAGCACAAGGGACGCCGATATACCAATCCGACGCTGGTCCTGCGTCCAGGTGATCGCGTGCGGATCGAGCTGGAAAACGCCATCAACGATCCCACGATCGTTCACTGGCACGGACTCGCAGTCGACACGCGAAACGATGGAGGCGGCATGACGCTGGCTGCGCCCGGCGAACGCTACGCCTATGACTTCGAAGTCCGTAACCGCTCGGGTCTCTATTGGTATCACCCGCACCCGCACGGCATGACCGCAGGCCAAGCCTATCGCGGTCTGTTCGGTCTCATTGAAATCGAGGACGATGACGAACACCGGCTTCGCGCGGCCCTTGATCTCGTGCCGGCGAAAACCGAGATTCCGCTAGTCCTGCAAGATCGGCGAGCCAGTGACTACGCTCCGAACGATGCCGATCGCACACATGGCTTTTTGGGCGGGAGTGTGCTGGTCAACGGAACGGCGTGCCCATATCTCGATGTTGCAACACGAATCTATCGGTTCCGCGTCCTCAACGCTTCGAACGCAAGAACCTATCGGCTGGGGTTGCGTGCGGCAGGCGGAGAGGAGATCCCTTTCACGCTCATCGGCACGGATGGCGGGCTCATTGCATCTTCCCTTCCGTGCAAGGAAGCATTCCTCGCCTCGGCCGAGCGCATCGATATCCTGGTCGATCTTTCAGACGCCGCCGTCGGCGAGACGCTGGTGCTCGAAACGCGCGCGTTCGATCCAATGCACACGGAGATGGCTGTCGTTGCTGCGGCTGATCATGCAGCGATGACAAACGGCGCTCCGTCGCGGACTTCGGGCGGCAGCGTCGATCACGCCGCCATGGGTCACGGCAGCACTTTCCCAGAGGGCGCGCCCCGCGGATTGTTGCAGTTGCGGGTGCGGGAGCGCGTTTCTTACGCCGCTCGCAT
>VBCY01000342.1 GCA_005882995.1 Betaproteobacteria bacterium | reverse complement strand
CCGTTGAGGGGCATGCCTTGCGGGTCCAATTCCCTCAACTGGTATTGAGTTTCTTCGGGTGTGTTCGAGTACATGCTCGACTTGGAAATGGCGGTGCGGTTCAAATAGTCCGTCCCCCATTGCGAGGCGTTCGCCGCTGAGGTCCAACCATGTCCGATGCCCCGGCCGTCGTATTGAAATTGAAACCACGGGTCGACCAATTCTGCGTTGGCGGCGACGAACGATTCAACCAGCGCCTGCTTGGTCTTCGTGTCCTTGGCGGCTGCCTCCCAAACTGATCTGATCCAGCCGTAGAGGGCTTCCTCGCCGGGCAGCGGCGGCACTTCGTTCATCACGACGGGAAGCTCTTCGTAATAGGTTGCCGGGTTTACCCACTTGCTCTCGCCTTTAGGCGCATTCCCCTTCGGCACCGGCGCCGGAAAGTGTGGCAGCTTGCTGTAGTCAGTTGTCTTCATCTTCCCGTCAAACTTGCTGAGGGGATACATCATGACTTGGCTGATCAGCGGCTGGACTGCCGCGGTGTCCTCGGCGGTATCGTCCTTGAACACACGCGGGACGACAAATACCAAGTCCGTGGAGGAACGTACCACCGCGGTGATCCCTTTCGGAACCTCGCCCTTCCAGCTCGCCCCGACGATCATGTAGAAGCCCGGTTTGGTCCCGTACTGTTTACCAATCTGGGCGATTTCGTCAGTCCGCTGGTCGTACAGCGCATAGACATAGAAACGGTCGCCGAAGTCCGGCACTTGAACCACCGTCGGCTCTTTGTCGAGCGCGGTGAATCCCGCCCCATACGCGACATCTTGGTTGGGACAGACGATGAATGTCTGGTCTGGCT
>VBCY01000341.1 GCA_005882995.1 Betaproteobacteria bacterium | reverse complement strand
CGTGACAGGTTGCTTTAACCCGACCTTCAACGGAGCGAATGAACAAAACACCACACTGAACATCACGCAAAGCGGCGCGGCAGCAACGGTCACTGGAGCGTTTGGAAACGGCTTCTGCACGTACAACGGAACGTTCTCGCAGGCGGGGCAGATGGGGCAGGTCGATGGTTCGTATAGCTGCAACAGCGGGGATTTCGGCAGCTTTACGATCTACGAGACGCAAGGCGACAACACTGACCGGCCGGTTGTGGCCGGTCAGAGAGTTCCACCTTTCCGATACGAACGGCCGTTGCACAACTCACACCGGGCCATCGAGGCGTGAACGGCCGATGTAGATCGTGGAACCGCCGCTCATTGCTGGGGACCGGGCGGCCGTGCCCGACCCATTGCGGTCTTTCAGCTTCGTCGAAGGCGGACATTCAACAGCGCAGCCTCCGGCACGTCGCTCCACGCATGCGCGCAATGGCGCTCACCCTTTCAAAGAAAAGCGGGCTTCGCCAAGGCCGTCCTTTATTGCGAGCTCTTAATTCGACGTCTGCCTGCCTGCGGCGACGGCGGCTGCATCAGGGGAAGTAGGTTTGAGGTACGTGCGGCATCGCGTCGCAATTCATCGCGTAGCCACGCTACAAATGATTGGACCGCATCACCGGTTTCGGCGCCGCGGGCGACGACGAGATTGAAGCCGCCGACGTGCGCAATCCAGTCGCGGCCGAACGGCACGCACAGCAGCCCTTCCTGAAGGTGTTGGGCAAGATGTGGCCACTTGCCAATTGCGACGCCGCTACCCTCGATTGCTGCTTGGATTACTTGGTCGTAGTGTGAAAAGCGCATTGTGCCCGCCGGTACTATCGAGCGTAGTTTCGTCGCGCCCAACCATTTTTCCCAGTCATACCATGGACGACCATAGACGATGGTCTCGAAGTCGAGCCGTACATGGTGCCCGAGATCGGCTGGCGTCCGTAGTGGCGCCTTGCGACTGCGGGCAAGCATCGGCGAGCAAACTGGAAATTGTAGATATTCGACTAGTCGATCACCGTGCGGCGCGACCTCGTTAAGAAGCGTGAAGTGAATCGCGAGATCCAAATGCTCGCGCTCAAGATCGATGCGATCGTTGGTCGCCACAATGCGTACGTCCGTGCCCGGATGCAATCCCGCGAACTGAGGAAGCTTTGGGACAAGCCAGAGTGATGCGAGCGCCGCCGTCGTTGTGACGCCGAGGGAGTGACGCGACCCAACGAGTCGATCGGCCGCCGAGTCTATGAGTTCAAGCGCTTCACTGCATGCCCGGTAGAGCGCTTCGCCGGCGTGGGTCAGCTTGAGTGCGCGATTGACACGGCAGAACAGCGGTTGTCCGAGTTGTTTCTCCAAAGTGTGGATGGCGTGGCTTATAGCCGACGGCGTCACAAACTGATCGCGAGCCGCACGCGTGAAACTCAGGTGAGTCGCGGCCGCACAGAAGGCACGTAGCAAATCGAGCGACAGTCGCGGAGGAGGACGTTTCATGAGGCCTACTCATGCTTGTGTTGAGAAAACGTCGCTTGAGTCTGTTCGCGCATACGCCACACAATCGATCCGGGTCCCTTTATTACGACCTAGCAACCTTACCACAAGGAGATGCCATGCTTCGACCGACTATCCGCGTTTCGCATTGTATAGCCGCTATCGCAATCCCTTTGATTGCGGCAAGCACGACGCGAGCCGCAGAACTAGCCTCGAATGCTTCCGAGGTCCATCTGACTATGGTCGGCGGCCATTACGCCGTAGCAAACGCGCAATTTAATGATCTCGCCGGCGTCGACGCTTGGCTCGGTACGCGCAATGTCCGCGTGGTAGCGATCGATCGATGTGCCTCCACGAATGCCCCGCAACTGCTAGCGGCGGTTGAGCGGTTCTATCCCCTTACGGCAGGTGTACTGGAAATCCGCACGCTGCCCGCGGAAGCGACGCAATGTGCATACGACGCCGCGCCGTCGACCAAGAGCGGATGGGTAGGTTTAATGCGAGAAGAGGACTACAAGGCTACGGACGAATCCGGTCGCAGCATGATCCCGTAGGCGGTTGAGCAGGACCGTCCAGAACTGAACTATGCGTGAAGTTCGTCTGATGTTGCCGAAGGACGGGTTGTGGCCGGTTGCCGGCGCTGATGCGATTGGACGGACCACCCTGATTAGCGCTCACGATGAGCGAACGGCCACGATCGTTTCCAGTGCCTCCGGTTCGGATCGGCGTTCGTTTCACCGTGCCGACTCGTCTCCAGCCGCCGCGTTGACACCTACTTTGCCTTGCATCACGTCAGCGTTCACCTATTGGATCACCTCATCAGCGCGGAGCCGTAGCGACTGCGGAAGCTCGAGGCCGAGCATCTTCGCGGTCTTTAGATTGAACACGAGCTCGAACTTGGTCGGCTGCTCCACGGGAATCTCGCCGGGCTTCGCGCCCTTGAATATCTTATCGACGAGAGTCGCAAGCCGGAAATACAGGTCGGGGTAGTTCACCGCGTACGCTATCAATCCTCCCGCCTCGACGAACTCCCGGGCTGGATAGGTAGCGGGCAGATTATTGCGGCTCGCCAGGCCGATAACGGTCTGTTGATTCGCTTGGATAAGGCCATCTGCGCCGATGACAAGCGCGTCGACATGCTGTCGGACTGCCAAGTCTATCGCTCGGCCAAGGTCCGCCCGATTCCTCACATCAAAAAGTTCGGCTTGCAGCCCTAAAGATTGGGCCGCCGTCCTTATCTCCTCCCATTCGGGTGGCGCGGCCGGATTGCCCATGTTGTGAACCAACCCAACGCGCGACAACTTCGGAACCAGCTCTTTAAGGAGCTCAAGCCGTTTCGCTGCCAACTCCGTGCTAAAGGTAGTCACCCCCGTAACGTTGCCACCGGGGTGCGCAAAGCTCGCGACGATAGGGCGTGGATCGCCCATCGTCGCCATAACCACTGGAATTGTTTCGGTCGCCCTCTTGGCCGCTCTCGTGGCCGGGGTGCCACGGGTCAGCAGCAAATCGATTTTAAGACGCACCAATTCCGCTGCGAGGTCAGGAAATCGGTCGGCGTGCCCATCTGCCGAGCGATATTCGATGATTAAGTTTCGCCCTTCGACGTAGCCGAAATTACGCAGCCCTTTGCGCAGCGCGTCAAGATTAGCAGCGTTCTGTGCGGCAGGAATCGGTTCGAGAATGCCGATGCGATACACCTTCGCGACCGGCTGCGCGCGAGCATCCAGGGACGCGGCGAGAAGGGCACCTACGGCGAGGATGAACGTTCGCCGATCCATCACTGAATCACCGCTTCGATGTGTGGACGTCCAGCGATTCTACGCCTCGCTAGTGTTTCTATTGCCGTTGACGGATCGGCTGGCGCCGAAATGCGATGCTAGGTCAGCAATTTACCCGCAACGAACGGCCGCTTTGAGGCAACAGCTGCAATGGCTGCTCATGGCCGTTAGCGCCTGTAGACCGGCCGTGGCGCAATGACCGCAGTCGCGCTTGGAAGCGGTCGCTGGCCTCGGAGTGTAAATGTAAACTAAGGCGAACGTGCATGCTTTCTCGCGCACTCACACATGGACCTCGGTACAAAACGTCTTCGCGCCTGTCCGCTACGACAGCAACCGCCGTCCGGTCGGCTCACCGCAACGCAGTCGAAAAAAGGCCTTCCCCACCAATCTACTGGCGTGACCACTCTTCATGAGCGACGGTAAATTCGTGACGGCTGTGGCGATCAGTGCGGAGGTCAAGAGCCAGATCGTGCAGACCAAAGCCACTTGTCCGTTCATCGGAACGGCAGTGTCAACGGTCGACCTTGCGGTGCGCAACGACCCCGACAACCCACTGGCCAGCGTGGATGACGTCAGAGAATTGGGCAATACAGGAGGCGGTGATCTGGGAGACGTGCTGCAGTTGTTCGCAACGGGTAACCATTTGTTGATGCGAGGCAGCCAGGGGAAACTCGATACGAAAATGCCGCCTGGACTGTTCTCGCTCGAGTTTCCAGGCTCGCACGGATCTCATCCGGGACATAGCGGCATCCTGCAGGGCGATCCGAGGACGTTGGCCTCCGGCAGGCTCAGTCTCGTCGATTTCGAACGACTCACCCGACGCGCGAGGGCTGGCGTTGTCACGCGTTCCGATGTTGCGCGCTTCATTGCAGAAAACCTCCACCGGGATCCCAACTCGAAGGTGTTTGGCACCGCGACGGCGGCCTTGTTGCTGGGCGATCTCAATTCCTTCGTCGGTGGCATAGGCCCGACGCTCGTGACGAAGCTCGGTGCATCCGAGGCAAGAGCCGCCGATGCTCATCGGGATCTCGAGGCTAAGCTCACCAAATTGCTCGGCGAGGACAATCTCGTGGGCGCGGCAGGCGAATTCGGCTTGCTATTCGCTTTTCTTGCCAACAAATCCGATGCCAAACAGGTCGATGGTGAACCAACAATTGCGGTGAGCGACCTCCAGGCGATGTTCGTGGACAAACGGTTTCCGGAAGGCTGGAGGAACTGGAGGAAGTCTCGCGCCGACTGGGTCAAGAACACGACCGCACTGCTTCTCGGCGCAGGCGCCGAACTTCTTCGCCTTCGCAAAGAACACACCTGATCGCTTCGCCTGCCAGTATCGCGCGCAGGCCGCGAATAAGTGGACGCGAATTTCGTGGCGTACGCGTAGCCTTGCCGCAAGAGCGGCCAAGCTCATGGCCGTCGGCGGCCCTGAACCGAAGAGCTTCAGTGGGCCAACGTCTCAACGGGGTGCTCCCCATGATCAAGCAGCCGCTCAAAGCGCTCATCCTGATTTTTCTATGGGGGGCGTTGCTGGAAGATTCGATCATCTTCCTCATGTCATGGCTTGCGCCCGACGTCTGGTTCCGGCTGTTTCACCATGCCGCGCCCGCTAGCCTGGATGTCGCATTCCTGCGCCGCTCCGGCGGCCAGTGGGCGGCGTTCGCGCTCGCGCAAGCCATCGCGCTGTGGCGCTGGCGCAAACAACCAATCTGGCTGCCGATCGTCGCCGGCGTGCGATTTTCCGATCTGTTCACCGATATTTCGTACATCCTGGCCGTGCCGTCGCTGACAACGCTTGGTTGGTGGGTGCTGATACCACCGCCGTTTCTCAACTTCATCGGCGTGGTGATCTTGCTGCGCGGCTATCGGCAGGCGACAGCGCGCGCTTCGCCAGCCGCGCAAGCGAGTGCAGCTTGATCGTCCCGCTCGCCCAATTCTTCACGTTCGAGTAATCTCCGACGCTCATTGTTTCCCAAAAAAGCCTGCGACCGTCGAACGAACCGGAGTGTGACCCACGTGACGGTTGTGCAAAAGAAAGGGCGAATCCGTGCCAGCGAAGCATTCGGTAGCGATCCTCGGCGGCGGCGTAGGCGGCCTCAGCGCAGCGCATGAGCTAGCCGAACGCGGATTTGAGGTGACGGTGTACGAACGCAACGCCGTCTTCGGCGGCAAAGCTCGCAGCCTGTCGGTCGCCGCCAGCGGCGTCGGCGGACGCAAGGACCTTCCGGGAGAGCACGGTTTCCGTTTCTTCCCCGGGTTCTACAAGCATGTGACCGACACCATGAGTCGAATCCCGTTCGGAACGCACAGTGGCAACTGTCGTGACAGTCTCGTGCAAGCGACGCGGATCCTGCTTGCGCGCCAAGGCAAGCTCGATCCGGTCTGGGTCGGCCGATTCCCCGAGACGATCGACGACTTCCGGACGGCCTTTCTGGCTCTGTTCGACAATCTCGACATTCCGCATCACGAGGTAATGTACTTCGTCACGCGACTGTTGACGCTTGCGACGAGTTGCGAGGAGCGCTACGAGCGGGAATATGAACAGGTCGCCTTCTGGGACTTCATCGAAGCGGATACGCGATCCGAGAACTATCGCAAATACCTCGGGCAGGGGCTGACCCGTTCGCTCGTCGCAATGCGCGCCGAGGAGAGCAGCACGCGCACCGTGGGTCGCATTTTGTTGCAGCTCTTTTACGGCATCCTCGTACCCGGGCGGGTGTTCGATCGCCTGCTAAACGGGCCGACGAATGACGTCTGGATCGATCCATGGCGAACACACCTGACCGAGCAGCTGGGCGTGACGCTCGTTTCGAGCGCGACAGTGCGCGCCTTCAACCTGACGGGTGATCGGATTCGTAGCGTCTCGGTAGAGCGCAATGGGTACGTCGAAGAGGTGACCGCGGATTTTCATGTCGCGGCGTTGCCAGTGGAGATCATGCAAGGATTGATTACGTCCGACCTGATCCGAGCCGCACCGTCCCTTGCCCGACTTGGCGAGCTTCGTACCGAGTGGATGAACGGCATCCAGTTCTATCTCGAAACCGATGAACCGCTGACCGACGGCCACGCGATCTACCTCGACTCGAGCTGGGCGCTCACGTCAATCTCGCAGCGACAGTTCTGGCGCGGTTACGACTTATCGGAGTATGGCGACGGGCGGGTGAGCGGAGTCCTCTCCGTCGACATCTCGAACTGGACCGCCCCCGGGAATTTCAACGGGAGGCCGGCGATGGCTGCGACTTCACGCGAGGAGATCAAGGACGAAGTCTGGGAACAGTTGAAGGCGGCGCTCAATTCACCCGGCCCGATGCAGCTCGAGGATCGCAATCTCGTGGACTGGTTCCTCGATCCGGACATCCAGCTCCCCAATCCGAGCACGGTGACGAACCTCGAACCGCTGCTCATCAATCGTGTCGGATCCTTCGCCGCTCGCCCCGAGGCGTACACAGAGATCGGCAACCTGTTCCTGGCTGCCGACTACGTGCGTACCCACACCGACCTTGCCACGATGGAGGCGGCGAACGAAGCGGCACGGCGGGCGACGAACGCCATCCTGGCGGTGTCCGGCGTCGCGGCGCCGCCGTGCAATCTGTGGGAGTTCGACATCCCCCTCGCGATGCGCAACGCGCAGCGCCTTGACCAGGTACGCTTTCGAATGGGGCTGCCCAACCTATTCGCGCTCGGAGGACGCGGGCTCGCTCACGACGACCCTCCGGCGAATTGAAAGGTCGCCAGCAGTTCGGCCTATCGTTGCCGATAGCGATCATGCGTGAAGAAAAGATAACCGCGGATCGGCTGACCACATTTTCAGACGCGGTCTTCGCGGTAATCGTGACTGTCATGGTTCTGAAACTCAAAGCACCGGATCAGCCGGCATTCTCGGCTCTCGGCCCTCTGTGGCCTACGGCAATCAGCTATGCGGTGAGCTACCTGTTCATCGCCATTATTTGGATAAACCACCATTACCTTATGCGGTTCGTAGGTCCTCCGACGCTGGGATTGATATGGATCAACTGCCTTTGGCGACCGCGTGGATTGCACGCACCCAGCTCGCGTCGTCCCCGGTAGTCTCTTACGCGGGGATGTTTGTGTGCATCGACATTGCGTACAACGTGTTCGAGCACGGACTATTGGCCCGCGCGGACGCCACGCAACTGTCCGCGCGTACTCGGCGTAACGCGAGGCGCCGGTCCCTCGTTGTCCTTGCCAGCTTCACGACCGCTATGCTGGTTGCATTCGTCGCGCCGCGCGTCGGCTTCGGTCTGATCTGCGCTGCCCTGATCCTCCACTTGCGGCCGGATGTGGCGCGGAGCCCCGTGGCCCGGCAGTCCAGCACATGTCCGCCGCCGGCCTGATCGGCGGTCAGGAAGTGCAAGTGCCAACCTGGCACGTTGATGCTGCGTGCATAGGACGCACTCCAAAATCCGGCCATCGTTCCGATGCTATCGGCAAATGCGAACTCAGCCTGACGTTCCGTTGCCGCGACAAGTGACTGGCCAGGGGCCGCCTTGCACGCTGCCGGGTCCTTACGCGCTCGAAGCGTCCCTCGATGAGCGCTGCACAGAACAGATTATTTATCCGCCGCACACCATCGAGTTGAGCCGTAAGATTCTCGAAACCCATCTATGTGATCTAGTGTGAGAACCTGTTCCGCGCGAAAACGGGCGACGTCTCGCCAGATCACATGGACTAGGTTGCACTTGAGGCGCACCGCGGTTTCCAACTCGACAGAAGAGAAGTTCACCCGCGTGGCACAATCGCCGGCGTTGGCCCGGTCGTCGGCACGGCCCTAGTCAACACCCTCGAGCGCGTGCCCGTGAAGAGCGCGGATGCATTCGTCGCCTTCACCGGCCTGGACCCTCGGCCGGATGACTCGGGGCAGCATCGCGGCGAACGACGCCTCTCCAAACGCGGTCCAGGCGAACTGCGACGGCTGCTCTACTTGGCGGCGCTGTCCGCAGCGAAGACAAAGCCATGGCGGCCACTCTATGAGCATTACCGGGCCAAGTGCCTATCCAGCACTGCGGCCCTTGTGATCCTCGCTCGGCGCATCGCTCGTACAGCCTGGTCGATCTATACCTACAAAACCGAATTCGATCCTGCGCGTCTGACGAATCCCTTGAAATAAGCCATAGAATCTTTTGAAAAGCCGAAGGTCAGCATCGGGTCGAGAGTGGTGTTCGAAAGTCCGCTTAGCGCTCGCGTCGCGTAGGACTCTCTGCGGCTGCTGGTGACGCGCCCAACGTTTGCGATTGCGCGCACGTAGTCGATAAGCGGGCGTATTCCTCGGGCGAATCGACGGCGGCCTGGCTATGGTCGAGCATCCGTTCCCGCTCCTGCATGAACTGCGCCAGGTAGTTGCGAACCGAGACCACGAAGCGCTGCTGCAGCTCGCTTGGATCCTTCGCCTGGCGCAGCTCGACGGCGATCGCAACCGGAAACTCGCGCTCGAGGTCCCGCGCCGCGATCTCGAGCGCTTGGCGGAAGACCTCGACATGCTTCATCTCGTGTGACAGCGTGACATCGTGCTGACAGGGTTGCGCCGTAAGCTCGCTCGCGATGAAGACAGTCACGGGCTGCATCGACAGCTCGATACGCACCCGCGGCATGCCGCAGGCGCGCCAGCCGCCCCGGCCGTCGACGACGTTGAGCTGAATGTCGGTGCTTTGCCCGAACCGGGCGGTGGTCAGGCCGAATGTCTGGTGCGTCGCAAGGGCGCTGCCGCTCTTTGCGGTCAGCGCCTCAAGGCTGTGCGAGTCATCGCGCTCGAAGGTGAGCGGCACCGCAACGACCTCGAAATGCGTCGGCGGAAACTTCGCACAGCGCGTCTCGAATGACGCGAAAGAATTTGTACTGTCACCGCACCAACCTAGGAACGCTCGCGCAGGAACGCTCCAGGCGTCGCGCCGAACTGCCCGCACAATGCGCGGATGAAGTGGTTTTCATCGTAGAAACTGGCGTCGAGCGCGATCTCCGGCAGCGACGCATTGCGGGCCGACAGCACGCCTCGAGGCTGAGCCACGCGGTGGGTTCGTAGCGCTGAGATGCGGCCACAGGGCGTTGCCGAGATTTGCGCTCGCGTGTCGACAAGATCGTCCTCTCGTTCCATCCAGAGGGGTGCAATGGGAAAGGCCCATTGCACCATAACCGGAGAGCGCGAATATCTTACTCCGATGAGAACATCTGCAAACCGCGTCAAAGTGGATGGACCACAAGCCGATGTACAAGGATCGACCGGAAATGAATGGGATCTACATCACCAAGTACGGCGGGAGTGACCAGGTTTTGTATGGCCCCCTGCCGCGACCAGAGCCCAAATCGGGGCAACTATTGGTCCGCGTGCGAGCGGCAGCAGTCAATCCGCGCGACTGGATTGTTCGCGATGGTCGCTACGTTTTCAAGCTTGCGCTGCCCCGGTTCCCAATCACTCTAGGAAGCGACTTATCTGGAGAGGTCGTCAAGTGCGACTAAGTGCATCGCGGTTTCGAATAGGAGACGAAGTTTTTGCAATGCAGCCGCTTACTGGGGGAATGGGCGCGTACGCAGAGTACGCTGCAATTGACGAAATCGCCCTGGCGCACAAACCGCCGTCAATCTCGCGCTTACTGCTTGGCAAGCACTGGTGAATATCGGGGGCGTCGGTCATGGTACTCGCGTGACGGTATGCGGTGCTTCCGGCGGCGTTGGAAGCTATGCCGTGCAATTCGCGAAGGCTCGGGGCGCGCGGGTTACGGCGGTTTGCAGCGCACCAAATGCCGACTTAGCACGCCGCCTCGGGGCTGACGCAGTCGCCGACTACAAGACAGTTCACTTTACGAAGGTAGTGGGCGAGCAGGATATCGTGTTTGATGCAGTGGGTCGTGACAGCTTCGGCATTGTCGCTCCAGTGCTGGCGCCCGGCGGTCGTTACATCACGACGATACCCGGCGCGAGTTCGGTACTTGCCTCATTGGCATCAGGTGCTATTCGTCTTGCGACGCTTGGTCGCAAACCCAGCGCACATCTGGTGCTCGTCCGCGCAAACGGGGATGACTTGGAACAAATCGCGGCGCTGATGGCGCAAGGGCGGGTCAAAAGCTTGATCGATAGCAGGTATCCACTTGCCGAAGCAAGAGCCGCACTCGAGCGAAGCCGCTCGTGGCGGTCTCGTGGAAAGATCGTCCTGGAGGTCGCGTAGTTTTCAAGGTTCGCGCCAGGCCTATGGTCGACTGGAGGAACGAGGCTCATGGAACACGCGTATCACGCCCGACCTTGCAGAGTTCATCGCGGCTCAAACGAGCATCTTCATCGGCACCGCTAACAAAGAGGGCCAGCCGTACATCCAACATCGTGGCGGCCCGCGCGGCTCTCTGCGGGTGCTCGACGACCAGCTCATCGGCTTCGCAGA
>VBCY01000347.1 GCA_005882995.1 Betaproteobacteria bacterium | reverse complement strand
TTGCCCTTTTCATCAAATTCCACCACGCCTCGGTCGACGGCATGGCGGCCGCGGCGGTGCTCAAAGCAGTGCATTCGCTCACCGCGCGTGACGACGCTCGCGCCAGGAAGGACGCGACGTCGCACGCCGATCGCGATCCGACGGCAGTGGAGCTCTACTCCCGTGCAATCGCCCATGGGGCCGCGCGCACCGCGGGGCTCTCCTCGCTCTACGTCAAGACGCTGGGCAAGCTCGCCAAATTGACGCTCGGTGAAGTGGTCCGCCAGGTCAACCCCGACGCCAACGGGCCGTCGTTGCCGGCAATCGTCAAAGCGCCGGTGACGCGATTCAACCATCCGGTGTCGGCCAACCGCGTGGTCGAGGCGGTGGCAGTGCCGATCGAGGCGATGAAGAAAGCACGGGCGAAGCTGGAAGGCGTGACCATCAACGATTTCTTCCTGACCATCGTTGGCGGCGCACTGCACAAGTATCTGCACAGCAAAGGCGAGCTGCCGGCCAAGTCGCTGATGGCGCTGATGCCCATCAGCCTGCGCGAGGACGGTAAGGCAGGCAAGGGCGGCAATCAGGTCGGCGGCGTCCCCGTCGCGGTGCACAGCGAAATCGCCGATCCGCTGGAAAGACTCGTAGCGTGTCAGCGTGACGCCCAGGAGGCGAAGCGCGGCGCCGACGCGCTTGGACGCGAATTCCTGAATTCGGTCATCGACGAGCTACCGAACGCCGCGGCCGACGTCTTCATGAAGCGCTTCGTCCTTCCGCAGCTCAACACCACCGTGTCGAACGTTCGCGGTCCCGACGTGACGCTCTACGCTGCCGGCGCCCGCCTGGTTCACTTCTACCCGGTGAGCATCGCCACGGATTACGTCGGCCTCAATCACACCGGTTTCAGCTACAACGGAGTGATGTGGATCTGCGTAGTCGCGTGCCGTAACATGATGCCCGACCCCGGTTTCTACGCGGACTCCCTTCGAGAGAGCGCGAGCGAATTGTTTGCAGCGATCGGTGCGATGCGCGGCGCAAAACGGCCCGCGAAGGTGAAACGATCCGCGAAGGCGACTTCTCGCAAGCCATCGACAACCAAGCAGCAGCGAGCGGCAGCATCCGCTTCTTGACGCGCCAGCCAGGACACCATTTGAGCTTTGCGAACCACGCGACACAACCAGACCCAACCCAGTCGCCCCGGCGGAGGCCGGGGCCCAATCTCTGGCTGCGAAATTGGATCCCGGCCTGCGCCGGGATGACGTGAACATTCATGCGCGTTGTGTCACTCGGTTCCGTAATCCTCACCAGATGCCGCTGTCGGAAGCCACACCTGTAAGTCTGCGGCCCGCGCCGCCGGAAGCACTTCCGGATTATGCGCGGGTGATTTCGCATCCCGGCGGCCGCTGGCGGCGTTGGTGGCTGCATGCAATGCTGCGACTGACCGCCAAGCGGACGCACATCGCCCCCGGCGCCGACATCACTGCATTGCGCGCGCAACAGGCAGCCTTCGATCTCAAATTCGGCCGCATCGATCCAGAGGCGCGCAGCACGACGGTCGACTGCGCCGGCGCGGCCGCCGAGTGGATCGACGTCCCCGGCAGTCGTCGCGATCGCGTGCTGCTCTACCTGCATGGCGGAGCGTTCATGTTCCGCTTCCCCAGAACACATCCGGGATTGGTGGCTCGCTGGTGTCGGCCATTAAGCGCGCGTGCGCTCATGGTCGATTACCGCCTCGCCCCCGAGCATCGCTTCCCGACAGCGCCAGACGATTGCCATCGGGCCTATCGATGGCTGCTTGCGCAGGGTGTCAATCCACGCCACGTCGTCATTGCCGGCGACTCGGCCGGCGGCACTCTGACCCTGGTCACGTTGCACCGGATCAAGTCTGCAGGTGAGCCGATGCCAGCATGCGCGGTGCTATTGTCGCCCGCGGTCGACTTCACACTCAGCAGCCGGAGCATCGTCACCAACGAAAAGCACGATCCGATGTTCAGTCTCGCCGCGCTCATTGCGCTGCGCGGGATGTATGCGCCGCCGGAGCGCTTCCTCGATCCGTCGGTGTCGCCGCTGTACGCCGATTTTGCGGGCTTTCCGCCATTGCTGTTTCAGGCAGGCGGCCTCGAAGTTCTGCGCGACGAGTCGGTGCGCGCCGCCGACCGTGCGCACGCCGCCGGCGTGCCGGTCGAGCTCGAGATCTGGGAGGACATGGCGCACGTCTTTCAGGCGCTGCCCCTGCCACAGGCCGTCGCGGCCAACGAACACATCGTGCGATTTATCGGCAGGCACACAGGATGGAGCGCCTGAGCGTCCGGCGTGCTCGCGACTCAACATGCGGCGCGGCGCGATATGCGTGGCTCGTGGCCGCGCTGTTAGCGGCGACTTCCGCGTGCGTCCATCCGGAAGAAATCACCGGCGCGGTCACCCGCATCGCGAGCGGCGACACGTTGTTCGTCGGGGACGGCAAAAGCGATCTCGAGGTGCGTCTTGCCAACATCGGTGCACCGCAGGAGAGCGAATATTACGCGCCGGCGTCGCGGACGCTGCTCTCCAACATGGCGTTGAACAAGAGCGTTCGGGTCGCCGTGACCGGCCGCGACGGAATCAACCGCGTATTCGGGCGCGTCTTCGTCGGTGCGCTCAATCTCAATCTCGAGATGGTTCAGCGCGGCGCAGCATGGGTGTGTTGGGAATACGCGACCGACACGAGCTATCTGCCCTGGGAGAATGACGCTATTCGGCATCAGCGCGGTCTCTGGTATCAGACCTCGGCGTTCGACGCCCGCATCCGTTGTCGCAGCCGTCCGCCGGCGCTGCAGCCGGTGAGCAAGCCTTAAGGTTCAGACACGCACTGGTTGATGTCATTACGCATGTATTGACACTCGCTCTGAGCTGTAATAGCATTGAGCGATGTCTACTGCAAAATCCGCGCAGCTCCAGATACGGGTATCGCCGGCGGAGAAAGCTGCAATCCAACGCGCAGCGCGACGTGCCGGAATCGACATGTCCGCCTACGTGTTGGCACGCGTGCTACCTGCGCTCCACGGACGATTTGCGGAGTTGACCCAAGCCTGCCAGGACCCGTCTGCCGAACGCTTCGCGCTCGCGGAACTGAATAGCTGGCTGGCGGAGCTCAGCCGCGACGAGCTGCGCCAGGCGGTCACATCGCCCCCGTTTCCAGAGCTGAATCCCTACCTCTCCAACTACGTGGCCGCGATGATCGAATGCGCCTGCGCGCGGCGCCGCATCGCGCCGCCGGCGTGGACGGGCTCGATCGCGCCCCTGCCGGAGCCCGTGTTCGGCTCGAAGCTCGCACGCCTCCGGCTGCACCTGCTAACCCATTCGCCCCCGCCGTTCCGTCGGCGCAACATCTTCATCGATTCGAGCGTTGGCGATCGCGTCTGAAGATGGTTTCGCTATCGAGCTACGATATCCGCCGGCTGTTCGACCTCCTCAATGCAGCATTGCGCCGCGATGGGGTCGAGGGCGAACTGTTCCTAGTGGGCGGGGCGGTGATGTGCCTCGCCTACTCCGCGCGGCCTTCTACCCAGGATGTCGATGCTCTCTTTCGACCCGTGCGCCAAGTCCGCGAGGCGGCCGCCCGGGTGGCGATCGAGGCGGGCCTGCCGCCCGACTGGCTCAACGACGGCGTGAAGGGTTTTATGAGCGAGCGTGGCGGATTCGCGCCGTTCCTCGACCTCGATCATCTGCGCGTCATGGTGGCGCAACCGGAATATCTGCTCGCGATGAAATGCTTGTCGCTGAGGATCGGCGCGGAATTTCACGACGAGGACGACGTTCGCTACCTGCTCCGCCATCTCGACATCCAAAGCTACGAAGACGCAGTGGTGGCGATCAGCCGTTACTATCCGCTGGAACGCTTCCCTCAGAAGACGCTGTACGCTCTCGCCGAACTGTTGCCGAGTCGCGCCTGATCCGGAACCGGGTGTGTGCATGCAAACCGCAGCAAGCATCCGTTCGAGCGGCGCTGTCGGCGGATCCACTCTCCGTCGTCTCAGCCCGCGACGATCCCGTGCCTGATCGCGAAATGCAGGAGCTCCGCGGTATTTTTCGCGCCGACGGATTCCATCAGCGTGTACTTGTGAAACTCCACGGTCCGGGCCGAGATATCGAGCTTGGCGGCGATCTGCTTGGCTGTCCGCAGCACGTCGCCCGCAAGCGCCGGCGTGATGAAAGTGCGTCCCTCCAGCGCGGCGTGCAGTGCCAGAACCAGCTCGGTCGGCGCCGAGTGCTTCAGCACGAAGCCCAATGCGCCCGCAGCGAGGGCGCGCCGCGCGTAGGCAACATCGCGGTGCATGGTCAGGAACACGACGCGCACGTCGGGCATTTCCTTGCGCAGGAGCGCCAAGGCCTCGATGCCATTGAGGCGAGGCATCGTGATATCGGCGACGATGACATCGGGCCGCAGGCGGTTGGCGGCGTCGATCATCGCGGCGCCGTCATCGACAATATCCACCAGGTCGAACTCCGTGGCGAGTAGCGTCCGGAGCGCTTCGGCGAACATCCGGTGATCGTCGGCGAGCAGCACGCGCGGACGGCCAGCGGCGCTCATGGCGCTCCGATCAGGGGGACCCACGCGAAAACCGCCGTTCCCTGTCCTGGAGCACTGCGTATCTCGAGATTGCCGCCAGCCTGGCGCGCGCGTTCACGCATGCTGGCGTGCCCCAGGCTGGGGCTCGGGCGCGGCCCGGAAGCATTGAATCCCACGCCGTCGTCGACCACCGCGAGCTGCAATCCACGACCATTGCGCGCAATCGACACCGAGACTATCCGAGCTTTGGCGTGACGGACGATGTTGCGCAACGCTTCCTGCGCAATGCGGAAGAGGCAGAGTGCAGCATCCTGCGGAATCCTGTCGGGCACGCCCTCCGCTTCGAAGTCGACCTGGAACGCCTGGCCGCGGGACGTTCGATCACACTCGGCGCGCAATGCGTCCATAAGGCCGAGATCGTCGAGCACAGTCGGATGAAGGCGATACGATAGCGCGTGAACGTCCTCGCTCAGGCGCACCAGCTCATCGTACATCGATGGACCCTCGGCTTGCTGCGGTCTAGCGGCGCCTCGAGGCTGCAATGCTGCCGCCTCGATCGCGAGCCGCGCGAGGCGCTGGGTCACATCGTCGTGAAGCTCGCTCGCCAGCCTTCGTCGCTCGTCCTCGTGGGCGGTGATCAAGCGTCCGCTCTGCGTATGGGCCTCTCGCTCCGCACGACGCCTGCGGACACGCTGAATGAGAAGCGCGGCCAGGATCGCCGACTGCAGAAGGACAAGGCTGACGCCCGCTAGCACTTCGATCCGGTGCTGCTCCCATAGCGAGGGTGGCCGAAAGAGGATCGTCCTTTTCTCCGGCAGAAGAGTTTCGGAGATTCCCCACCGCTCGAGCTCGCGCCAGTCGTAGGTCGGCACACCGGTTTCGAATGGTTGAAACACACTTTGGGTCGGCGGCTCGCCCGCAAGCACTGCACGCGCGATCTCCGCGGTGCGAACCGCCGCCTCCGCTTCGAAGACGAGCGGCCCGCCCACAATGCCTTTGCCGAGTTGGCTCGCGTACAGCCCGAAGATCGGTGCATTTGCGACGCGGTGAATGCGGTCGAGTGCGTGATCGAAGTCACGAGAGACGCCTGCGCCGTCCACGTACATCTGCACGAAGAGGATCGCCGAATGCGAAGGCAGCGAGGCGACCCGCCGCTCGATGTCGCCCAGCGACAGCTCGTTCAGATACTGGAACGAGACCCGTGCTCGAAAGGGTTCGAAGGCCATGCCCATCGCATTCACCCAGAATCGCTCGATCGGCGAATCGCCGATGACGATCGCGATCGTGCGAGTCGCGGGCGCCACGCGCAGAATATGCTCGACTAAGTCCGGGATACGCAGGCGTAGCGTGAGGCCAGCATCGCGTGCGCGGGCTTCCATGCCTTGCATCACACGCTCTTCCGCCATCGCGACCGTCACGGGTGTGTTTGCGAAGAGCAGCTTGCGGTGCTCTGCGTAAAAGCGCGCCGCCAGAGGACCGACCGGAACGACGAGGTCCGGCGCGCGGTCTGCGAAGCGCTCCTGAAGGAAACGAACAAAGGACGCGGCGTCGCGCTCCGGGTCGAACCGCGCTCCGTCGAGCGACGTGTCGTAGAAGGCTACCGGCGTGGCGACGCGCTGCGCGAGTGCGGTGCGGAACGCGGATTCGAACACCTCGTAGGGCGAGTGTTCCGGGCCGAACGAATTGATGATCAGGACCCGGGTGGGTTCGACCTGTGAGGCGGCAGTTGCCGCAACCGACGCGATGAGCAGCAGTATCGCAACGGTGAGGCGCCGCTCGATGCGGAAGGTCATCGACTGATCAACGCGTTGCGCCGGCGGGCGTCGCGTCGCTGATCCTTGCCATCACGGCGTGCCGCACCAGACCCACGTGCTCGCGCAGTGTATAAGCTTCACTGGCGAATCCCGCCGGCGTATGAATTTGTGCGACGGAATGATCGATACGGTCCAGATCGGCCAGCCATTTCTCGGTGGGCAACGCGCCCTCGCGTGTGGCAACATCGCGTTCCAGCAGAGCCAGCTCGCCATACCAGCGATAGATTCGCGAGCGAACGCGCCAGCGCAGAAACTGCGGGAGGTAATTGAAGAGTGGGAACAGAATCGCAGCCAGCGGCAGCAATATGATGATGGCCCGCTCGGCCATCGTGGCCGCCCAGAAGGGCAGGTATCGATAGAGGAAGCTCGGCCCGAAGCGCTTGTGCCTAGCGGCATCGATCGAGACACGGAGATCGACCTGAGTGGTTCCCGGGAACTCGCCTGCCTCCTCGAAAAAACCAGGTTCGCCGTGAATCTCATGCGCGGCATCGACCAACAGCTCGACCAGCGCAGGGTGAAGACCGTCGCGGGCCGCCAGCATTTCCTTGGTGGCGATCAGTGCGATCTCCTTTTTGGGAATGTTACGCGCAAAGTCGATCACCCCGGCCGGCAGCGTCAGCTTCGTAATGTAAGGGAACAGCCGATGATAGGCGTCGGCGCGCTCGAAGCTTAGCAGCTTCAGTTTCGGATCGTGAAGCGCCGTCCATACCGCTTGATTTCGTGCCCCGTCAACAAAGACCGCCGCGCCGATCTCGCCTGACTGGAGCGCACGCAATGCAGCGCTGTTGCTCATCGGCAGCATGGTCACGTTGCCGCTGGTGAGATCGTTCAAGGCGAACAACGGTTCGGAGAACGCGCGCGCGCCGCTGCCGCTCACGCCGACCGAAATCCGGCGGTAACGCAGCTCATTGATCTGATCGATGGTGTCAGTACCGTAGTAGAAAATCCACATCGGCACGTAGTAGAGGCTCGCGAGCATGACCACGTTGTTTGCCTCCGGAACCCGCGCGACGCCGCCTTGTGTGAAGGCGATGTCAACTCCGGAATGTGGATTCTGTAGAAGCTGCAGGTTCTCGCCCGCGCCGCTGGTCATTCGCTCTTCGACCGTAACTCCAGCCCGCCGCAGGATTTCAATGTAACGTTGCGCATATTGGTGGGGCAGGCCGTCTTCCAGTCCCGACGCCAGGACAATGTGGCTTGGCGGAGCAGGTTCGAGATAGTGCGCGGAAGCCCACACCGCGCCAACGATCAAGACGAAGATCAGCACCGCCACGCGTAAGCGGCCACGTCGCGACAGCAGCGCCAAATCTCCGAGAGTCATCGTTGGTTATTCCGAGTCTGTCCGCAACATGCCGTTTGCGCAGCTGACGTGGCGGAGCGCGCGTACCAGCCGGATGGACCGGGCCACTACCAGCTTTTTCGCTCAATGTCAGGCACAACGTCGAAGTGCTGTTCGCGGCTGAGGACGGGAAGCCGGTGTTTCACCCGCCCATATTACCGTTACAAATGGGGTCAGAGACGACTTCCGTGTCCAACTCGTCCGACGGGCCGACCCAGCGGCAGGCGCGAAGCTCGTCGCCCCGTCCTTGCCTCAACGAGGTGGCGAAAGGCGTCGCTGCCGAGCGCCCATTCAAAGCGCGTCGCGTCGCGGATTGCGTGCAACACGTCCGCGGATATCGCCTGTTCGAACGATTTGCGATAAGCATTGCACCGCTCCGTGACATCCGCACCCAGATCGGCGTATAGCGCATGCGGCGTCAGTAACGCGTCATCTTGGCCCAAAGCATTGGCGCCATAGCTGGACCACCGGTATTCAGCCGGTGCCTCGACCATGCCGGCACGCACCGGGTTGCGCTCGACGTACTGCATGCAGGTGAAGAAGTACGCATCGGTATCCACGAGCGCGGCCTTGTAGCGGCCCTCCCACAGCGTACCCGTGCGCCCGTGCGCGTGATTGAACCAGCCGACGTAGCGCCGCCCGAGCGTCTGCATTGTCCGCGGCATCGCGTGCTCGTCCCCGGGCGAGACGAGCAAATGCACGTGATTGGTCATCAGCACATAGGCGTGGACCGCCACGCCATGGGTGCGCGACGCCTCGATCAGACAGCGGACGAAAAACCGGCGATCGTGGTCACCAACGAAAACCCGCCCGCGATCGTTGCCTCGCTGGACGACATGCAGGACGGCGCCGGGATAGTAGAACCGAGGTTGGCGGGGCATTCGGCGAGCATGCGCCTCATCGGCCGTGGCCCGCCATCATCCGAAAGTAGTCTCTGACCCCCCGCGTGGAAAGTCGTCTCTGACCCCACATGCTATTCGACCGTTTCCGTCCACGGCTTGATCTTCGCCAATGTCTTCGCGAGTGTCGACTTCGCGACTTCAGTGTCGTAGTCGGCCTGGAGGCGCAGCCACCAACCATCCGAGAGTCCGAAAAACCGGCACAGCCGCAAATCGGTATCGGCGGTAATGGCACGCTTGCCGGCGAGTATCTCGCCGACGCGCTGCGCGGGCACGCCGATCTCTTTCGCCAGTCGGTAATTGCTCATGCTCAGCGGCTTCAAGAACTCCTCCGCCAGCATCTCGCCCGGCGAAACGGGTTTCAGTTTCCTGCTCATGTCCCTCTCCGTCAGTGGTAATCCACGATCTCGACGTCTACGGCGTCGGCACCTGTCCAGCGAAAGCAGATGCGGAACTGATCGTTTACGCGAATGCTCCACTGGCGAGCGCGATCACCCTTCAGCTGCTCGAGCCGGTTCGCGGGCGGCGCGCGCAGGTCCTCGATGCGCCGCGCCAGGTCAATCTGCTCCAGGGTTCCCAATGCCGTCGGCAGCGGTTGGGACGCACGCGATAGGATCGGATAGCTGATCTCCACGACCTCGATGAATTCCATCAGTCGATAAACCGCTTCCCGGCGCTCGGCAATCACATCGTTCGCAATGCGCACTCGCGACAAATCACGCCATCATCCGAAAGTCGTCTCTGACCCTACAATATGGAAGGCGAGTCAGAGCCCCGCTCCCCAGCGGTACTGCCACGCTACGCCGATCAGGTCATAGTTGTCGCCGGTACGTGCCGACACGCCTTTGCTCGCGTAGAACTTGATTGAATTCTCTCGGTTCACCGGAAACGCCAAGGTCCCCCCAACGCGCCAGTTCTGCTGAAGGTCGTCGTTCAGCACACCGTTGACGGTTGTTCGGCCGCCGATGAAGTACGTGGCGTCGAGCGACGCCCAGATCCCTGAGCGAAAGCCGTAGATCACGTGTCCCTGCACCGAATAGAGCGGGTCCTGGGAAAGCTTGTTGCCGCCGAAAAAATCGTCGTTGTCCGTATAGAACGTTACTCCCGCT